>CAYSGC010000073.1:0-12692 GCA_964430145.1 uncultured Fusobacteriaceae bacterium
CAATATAGTTGTCCCATGCCACATTACGCTTCTTTCCTCTCTCGGGATTATCTGTAGTAGCTGGAAGCCCCTGGATATCCAGCAGATTCTGAGTTGAAACCACTCTTTTATTCAGCTCATCCATCTGGAGATTAAATCCAATACCAGATGGATCTCCATACTCCATACTGTTATACTTGGACTGCCTGTAAAACCTTTTGAGATCCTTGTAGATAATATCATTTTTCTTAGGTGCAAAGAGTTCATCGTATCTGCAGGAGATGATTCTTCCCTCCTCAGTTATAACTCTCAGATTACCGTAGAGCCCCCCACCCAGGTTTTTAGTGAGTTCATAGTATCTCAGTCTGCTGGAATCCTCCATCTTCCTCTCCAGCTTCTCTGCCAGAGGCAGCATGGAAAGCTCGATGCTATGGGTACAGCCGGCAATCATATCAAAATCCCCTGTAAGGGACTGCTTTTGGATCATCTGCTTCTCGATATCCAGGATGACTTCAGCCCACGATACTCCTTCATCTCCCTGTTTCATCATATTGAAGTTATATTCTGAAAAACGCTTGGAAAGTCCCTGGTTGTATCTTCTGGAGGAATCCCTTCCTCCCACCTCATTGTACTCTACCTTAATCAGCTGTGAATCCCTTACTACAGCTTCAAGGGAGGCACTCTTGCCAGTATCTGAAATTTTCTCCACCCTGTAGTAGTCCCCTGAAATTATTCCCTCCTCTGGAAGAGCGCTCCAGTAGGAATCCTTGTTTTTATAGAGATTCCCAATAAGAGCAGCCAGGAGAAGGGGAACACATATGATCAGAACCTTAAATCTTTTGTCCATTGAACACTCCTTATTTATTTTTTATTCGTAATATACCTCTATGATATCAATTTTCAACTGGTATTTCTATGGTAACCTGGAAGAGATTTTCTGAATTTTTAAGATATATCCTCCAGTTGTGCTTGGAGGCGATATCCCTCACTATGCTGAGCCCCAGTCCCGTTCCCTTGGCCTTAGGGACCTCGCTTCCTCTGTAGAAGGGGCTCCACAACCTGGAGATGTCCTCTTCCGGGGGAGAAGTGGTGTCATTGGCTATTGTGAGGAGAATGGAGTTCCCCTTTAGATAGAGGAGGGTTTCCACCCTTTCCCTGCAGTAGTTGAAGGCGTTGGAGTAGAGGTTGTAGAAAAGGCTCTCCACAAGCTCTATATCACATGAGACCCTGCTTCCCTCAAGGTTTTGAAGGGATTCCCTGTAGATAATGGATGTATTGTTTTCAGCAAAGATCCTACCGATATTCAGGAGGTCTTTGAGTGGAAGATCCTCTATGAAAAGCTCCTTCTTTCCTGCAGAGAACTCCTGAAACATCCTTGTAATCCTGGAGATCCTTACGAGCTCCTTGGAGATGATCCTCAGATGGTTGTTGTCCGGGCACTTCTTCTTGAGAATATCTGTATAGCCATTGGCTATGGTAAGGGGAGTTTTTATCTCGTGGCCAAAGTTTCTCAGGAACTCCTTCTGCTCCTCAGCCTTCCCCTGGAAGTGTAGAAGGTTTTTTCTTGTCTCCTCCCCCACCTCTGAAATCAGCTTTGAGATCTCCCCGATTTCATCGGCAGAATCCATAGTTTTAACCTTGTCGAACTCCCTGTACCTAACATGAATAAGGTTTGATTTAACCTCATCGATCTTCTTTGCCACTATTATTGAGTAGAGTATAAATATAGTGGAGAGAATACCCATGATAATAATGAAGGCAATTATATCTAGTTCCCTGGAAAGGTTGAAGTCTCTCCCAAGGGGAGACAGGTCTGTTTTCAGGATATAATATTCACCCTCAAAGAAGATGATCCTTATTATAAGAGTATCTTCATCTCTATGAAGTACTTTGGAAAGGGGACTTCCCCTTTTAACATTCTCTAGGTCCTCTGAAGAGTATATCTTCATGTATCTCAATAGGGGGAGGTCCAAGGTTTTTCCTTCTGCTTCTCCTCTGAGGTCTTTAAGAAATTCCCCTGTGGAAAATTTTTCTATGGAGACCGACTCAATAACTTCTCTCTTTTCATCTCTTATAAGGGTTTCCTGTTTTTTCAGTAACTGTTTCCTTCTATATATATAGTAGGGATCTTCCAGGGATCTGGTTATAGATACAAATCCCCCTATCCCCAGTAAAAATGTAGTTATGGCAATAAAGTATATTTTAAATCTAATCTTCATCTATCAACCTGTATCCTCTCCCTCTTCCGCTGTTATATTATTTTTTGCTATTTTTATCCTCCCAAAGGAGCCTACCTTCTCATAGCATAATTAATTCTATCACAAAACTATTACAAAAGTGTAACAAAGAAGGAAATTTTAAAGGAGGGAAAAAGGATAGGAGGAGTAAAGTATAGTTAGAATGAGGATAAGGAGGAAGATTATGAAAGTATTGTGCATAGAGAGTACCCCCAAACCCCTTGATAAATCCTATGGGAGAAGGATGGTAAGGGCATTTGTGGAGGAGTATAAAAAAAGTAATCCAGAGGATACAGTGGATCTGCTGAACCTCTATGAAATCCACTATCCCCCTCTGAGTTACGAGGATATAGAGGAAGCTCTCACCGAGGGAAGGGGAAGGATGGTAGAGGAAGCGGAGAAGTTTAAATCCTATGACAAATATATTATAGGGGCTCCCATGTGGAATCTGGGGATTCCCTCGGCACTAAAATCCTATATAGACCACATTGTAGTAAGCAGGGTTACCTTTAAATACAACAAGTTAGGGATACCCACGGGACTGCTGAAGAATAAATCTGTATTCTATATAGGAACAAGGGGGGGATACTACCCCTTTCCAGTTTCCCTTTTTGCCCATGATATATCCTATATAAAGTTCATACTTAAGTTCATAGGGATAAAGAAGTTTAAGGGGTTTCTTCTCGACGGGATAGACCAGAAACCAGAAAGGGTAGCTAAGAAGTTTGAAAAAACCCTGGAAAGGGTAAGGAGTCATGCAAGAAGGTTTTAAGGTGGCTAACTTTTAGTTACTGTACTGTCCATAGTTAGACACCATAGGGAGTCAATGGAATAAGGATTTAGAGGTCAGAATCCTTGAAATCTACAGATAAAAAGCTCAGGGATTTCCTGAGCTTTTAAAATTAATATTTAGATAATTCCCTAGAAGGTGTAGCCGATACCCAGGTAAGCTAGGTGGGTGAAGCCGTCCTCCTCGTAGGATATGTAATCCCCCTTAACAGTGACTTCTGTTTCCACAGCTTTATATCCAAGGTGGACAGAGATGTTATTCTGGAAGGTGTATCCCGTTTCAAAACCTAAAACAAGACCAGTCATGTCGATCTCCTCTCTAAGGGAGCCGTATCTGCTGCTGTCGTCTCCTACAGAATATCCCACTCTTCCAGAAAGATACCAGTTATTGTCAAAGGTATATCTAGGTGAGTAGTAGATCTCTACAGTGGTTACCTCGGTGTCGGTATCATCCCAGTCGTAGTAGTTGACACCTATTCCCAGAGAGTTTGTAAAACTATCCCTTTTAAGACCCACTTCAAATTCAGCGGAGATTCCCCCTAGGTCCTCATCGTACCATCCCTCATCGAAGTTTCCTCCCATAGCATTTACTCTGAGGCTTCTGACAACCTCCTCTCCCCTTGCTTCAACTGAAGTTAAGCCTGCTGCTATAAGCATTGCTCCAATTATATTTTTATTCATAATTTTCCTCCTTGAGACTCTCCCATTATCTGAGAATATTATAGGGGAAAACGGTAAGCAAAGATAATTAATATAGCCTCACCTTTATATTAACAAAAGTCTGTAGTTTCTTAAAAAGGTTAAAAAGTGAAGGGGAGTATTTGAAATGTTTAGTTTTAATTGCTTATAGATAATAAAAAGCACAGGATTTCTCCTGTGCTCAGTATTTAAGAATCTAAAATGCTTTTTATTATTTTATGAAGTAACTTATAGAAGTTCTTCCTGCAGTTGATCTTAAGATTCCAGTTAATATCTATTATCCAGCCATAGACGCCTTAAGGTCATCAAGCTTTAGGTGAGGGAATGCATCCCAAACTGGCTTGTAAACAAGCTTTCCTTCGTATGTGTTTACACCTGGTGCAAGCTCAGGGAACTTCTCGATAGCTCCAGCAACTCCAAGGTCAGCGATAGCTAGTCCGTACTTAAGAGTAACGTTAGCTAGTGCGTAAGATGAAGTCTTAGGCATTGCTCCTGGCATGTTTGCACAACAGTACATTACTACACCGTTCTCAGTTACGAAAGTAGGGTTCTCATGGTATGTAGGCTTAGATACAGGAGTAGATCCACCCTGGTCGATAGAGATATCAACGATTACAGATCCAGCCTCCATTGAGTTGATCATATCCATAGTGATAAGGTGTGGACACTTAGCTCCAGGAATTAGTACTGTAGAGATAACAAGGTCAGCGTCCTTGATAACCTCTGCTAGGTTTCCTGCGTTTGAGTAAAGAGTCTTGATCTTGTTTCCATAGATGTCATCTAGGTACTTAAGCTTAGGAACGTCTACGTCTAGGATAGTAACATCAGCTTCAAGTCCAACAGCCATCTTAAGTGCAGCCTGACCAGAAACTCCAGCTCCTACTACTACTACTTTAGCTCTCTTAGTTCCAGTAACTCCTCCAAGAAGGATTCCCTTTCCACCTAAGTGCTTAGCAAGGATGTTTGCTCCGAAGATAGTTCCTTCTCTTCCAGCAACCTCTGACATTGGTGCTAGTAGAGGAAGAGATCTGTCCTCTAACTCAACAGTTTCAAATGCGATTCCAGTAGCTCCAGCTTCCATTAATCCGATAGTCTGATCGTAGTCAGGAGCTAGGTGAAGGTATCTATAGTGGATTTGTCCAGGTTTAATTAAAGCAATCTCTCTTGGCTGAGGCTCTTTAACTCCGATGATCATGTCTGATACAGCATAAACTTCCTCAAGAGTTGGTAGGATTTCTACTCCAACTGCCTTATAGTCTTCATCTGTAAGTCCGATTCCAGCCGCTGCTCCAGAAGTCATTACAACTCTGTGTCCTCTGTTGATAAACTCAGCTGCTCCTCCAGGTACTAATGCGATTCTGTTCTCTTGTGGTTTAATTTCCCCAGGTACTCCTACTACAATATTTCTTGCCAATCTAATCCCTCCCTTTTTAAAATCCATTGATTTGATCAATTAATTTTGATTTAGTAATAAGTTTATACTTGAGCTTTAAAAAAAAAGCAATAAAAAATATTTTATTCACTTTTTTAGAATATAGTTACTTGTATTCGAACAAAAAGTACCAAATAAAGAGGAAGTATATATGGAATATAGAAGTTTATTATAAAATATATATATGGTTGATGAATGAAATAAATAATACCGGTATTGGGTAAACAGAATAGAATCCGGACATATTCTAGATATAGCGGTGGTTTGAAGAGGAACGTAGGTTGCGTGAAAAAAATACCAATCCTTGTGAATAATGAGAAATATAAGAAAAATTAAAAATAACTATTTTGATTGGGGTTGACGAAGTAAAGAATTAGGAGGTAACATCTTACCAGAAAGAACAAAGTGATAAATATATGATCACATTGTAAAGAAAAAATGGATAAAAAAATTATGAAAAGAAGAAGATTAGAGATCTTCCGATTATAATATTTTTATAAAATAGAGGTGCGTTTAATGGAGGTAGTCTAAGGGTGCTAAGGGAAGGGACTCCCAATATCTTAGGCGAAGAACTTATCTGCCGAAGGGAAGAATCTGTCCAGATTAGGATTGTTCCTTGGGTGTCACAGAAACCTGTGGCAACTGTCATGGCTTTGCCATGTTGAGCTATTTTAGCCTAGGGGCGTTTATAGTACAGTTGAGGGATTGGTATAGCTTCTAGAGAATGGATCTTTTTTTATGTTCAAAAAAATAATTGGAGCATCTGACAGAAATTGAGGTGCTGTACAAAAATAACACTATATCATAATTTAAAGAGAAAAATTATGAAAAGAGAAGACCGGTGGTTTTCAGATTATAGGAGCTTTGTAGGAAAGAATGTAATTGTTCTTTAATGAAGGGAAACTTGTTCTGAAGGGTAGCGGTATTTTTTTTACCAAAAAATATGACTTTTAACGAAAAAATATAGGAGGGGTTAGAGATGAAAAACAATATTAAAGTTGTAATCTGGGGATTTGGAGCAATGGGAAGCGGAATGGCAAAGATGCTTCTTAAGAAAAAGGGAGTAGACATAGTAGGTGTATGTGACAGACATCCAGAGAGAGTAGGAAAGAGCATGTTCGAGGTCCTTGGAGCTGAAAGAGGAGATAGAGCAGATGTAATCATTGGAAGTGAGATCGAAGAGATCCTTACTAAGGGATCTTGTGATGTATGCCTGTGTGCAACAGACTCATACACTAAGGCAGCATTCCCAAGACTGAAGTATGTACTTGAGCAGGGTGTAAATGTAGTGTCCACTGCAGAGGAGATGGCTTATCCTAAAGCTCAGAGTCCAGAGGAGGCAGAGGAGCTTAACAGAATAGCCAAGGAAAACGGAGTAACTATCCTTGGAACTGGAATCAACCCAGGGCTTATGATGGACCTTCTTGCAGTTACTCTTTCAGGAGCTATGGTGGACATAGATTCAGTTATGTGTAAGAGAGTAAACAGCCTGTCACCATTTGGAGAAGCAGTAATGGAGGAGCAGGGTGTGGGAATAACAGTTGAGGAGTTCGAGAAGGGACTTGAAAACGACTCATTAGCTGGTCACGTTGGTTTTGCTGAGAGTGTGGGGATGATTGCAGAGGCAATAGGTTGGAACATTGGCAAGTTTGAGCAGCAGATGAAACCTATCATAACAAATATTGACAGAAAATCCCCATATGGATTTGCAGCAGCTGGAACCCTTGCAGGGGTAAACATGACTGGACAGGGTTATGTAAATGGAGAGGTAAAGATCGATATGATCCACCCGCAGCAGATCGAGCCTGAGTTAGAGGGAGTTTCTACAGGAGACTACATCGTACTTAAGGGAACGCCAGACATCAGCATGGCAATAACTCCAGAGGTAGAGGGAGGACTTGGAACAATCGCAATGTGTGTAAATATGATTCCACATGTAATCAATGCAAGAGCGGGACTTAAGACTATGATAGACCTTCCTGTACCTAGAGCTATCATGGGAGATATGAGGGACATGCTAGAAGACTAAGGAGGACGCAATATGTTGGCTAGAAAGGGTGACTGGGTAAGGATATATAATATAGTATTGACCTCAGAGGAAAGAGCTCCTCAGGTGCCTGAAGATACCTCCAAGGTACCCCTTGAGATGTGGGTAAAGGGATTTATCACAGAGGATGGCAAGGTAGGAGAGAGAGTAGAGGTGGAGACGGTAACTGGAAGAAGAGTGGCCGGAGAGCTGGTAGAGGTAGATCCGTGTTACGATCACTCCTTTGGAAAAAATATTCCTGAGATCTTAGAGATAGGAAAGCAACTTAGGGGAATACTCTTTGGAGGTGACTGCTAGTGGAAAAGGATATGTCCTATAAGGGAGTAATGGGCAGGAGTAATGAGATAATGAAAAATGCCCTGGGAATAGATTACAGCAGGTTTGAGGGTGAGGGACTGACCTTTGACTATGAGAAGATGATGGTGGAAACAGGTTATACCCTGGAGGAAATGATAGATATCCAGAGATCTGTGGGGGTTGGAAACACTCCAGTGCTGGAGCTGAAAAACCTCACAGCCCTTGCCAGAAAATATGCTCCAGAGGGAAAGGGAGCAAGGATATTCTTAAAGGATGAGGCGAGCAATCCCTCTGGCTCCTTTAAGGCAAGAAGAGCAGCAAACGCTGTGTACCATGCCAAGAAAAACGGCTTCAAGGGAGTAATTGCAGCTACCAGTGGAAACTACGGGGCAGCAGTGGCATCCCAGGCAGCTATGCAGGGACTCAAATGTATCATAGTTCAGGAGTGCTATGATTCCAAGGGGCACGGTCAGCCAGAGATAGTGGAGAAGGCAAGAAAGTGTGAGGCTTACGGTGCCGAGGTAGTACAGCTGAGTGTAGGGCCTGAGCTTTTCTATACCTTCCTAAAACTTCTGGAGGAGACAGGGTACTTTAACGCATCCCTCTATACTCCATTTGGTATTGCAGGGGTGGAGACTCTGGGATGGGAGCTTGCTAACCAGATAAAGGAGATGACTGGAAAGTATCCAGAGACAGTTGTTTGCACCAATGCCGGAGGAGGAAACCTCACAGGTACAGCAAGGGGACTGAGAAAAATAGGGGCTGTGGATACCAAAGTAGTGGGAGCCAGCGTGAACCTTAAGGGACTTCACATGGCAAGTGACACTCAGTTTAATAAGAAGTCATTTACCACTGGTCACACTGGATTTGGAATCCCATTCTGTACATGGCCAGACAGATCCGATGTGCCGAGATCAGCAGCAAGGCCACTGAGATATATGGACAGGTATGTAACTGTTAACCAGGGAGAGGTATTCTACATGACTGAAGCCCTGGCTCAGCTGGAGGGCCTTGAAAGGGGACCAGCTGGAAACACATCCCTGGCAGCAGCTTTCTCACTGGCTCAGGAGATGAATGAGGATGAGATAATAGTGGTGCAGGAAACAGAGTATACAGGAGCAGGTAAACACATAGGACCACAGCTGTCATTTGCAAGGGAGAATGGCATAAATATACACTTTGGAAATCCTACAGAGGAGATACCAGGAGAGAGCATCGTCCTTCCAGAGAACCCGGGACTTATAAAAACAGTGGATCTGGACATGGATAAGATAAGAAGATCTCTCATAAAAAATGCCCTGGCAACAGTAAATGAGGTCAGCGGTAGGGACATTGAGTTTTTAGCAGAGGATACAGGTTCCAACGAGGAATTTGTAATGGAAGTAATAGAATCTCTTAAGTAAAATTAGGTAGCTGGGGGATGCCTCTCTTATTGAGGGGCTTCCCGGCAAATAAAAAAAGTAATGACAGGTGGTGGATATGGGAAGTAGGAAGATAGATTTAATAGGTGTGCCTCTACACTATGGAGCCAGTAGGTGCGGGATAGAGTATGGAATAGAGAGCCTGGTGGATATATGCCCAGAGTATGAAAAGAGGATAGAGATAGTAGAGGTGGAGCCTCAAAAAGAAGATTTTGGAAATAAGAAGCTGAAATTTTTAAACACCATAAGTAAAACCTGTAATGAACTGGCTAAGAGAACGGAAAGATCGGTGAGAGAGGGGAAGCTTCCAATAGTTATGGGAGGAGACCACGCTATAGCCCTTGGAAGTATTGCAGGGGTGAGCAAGGAGAAGAAGATAGGAGTCCTTTGGGTGGATGCCCATGGAGACTTTAACACAGAGAACACTACAGAATCCGGTCACATCCACGGGATGCCTCTGGCAGCTTCTCTGGGATATGGAACAGACAAGCTTATAAACTGTCACTATGAGGGGAGCAAGCTTGATGTAGAAAACGTAGTGCTCTTTGGGATAAGGTCTCTGGATGAAGATGAGGAGAAGCTTATCAATGAAGCCGGAGTAAGGTGCTATAAGTACAGTGAGATAGCTGAGAGAGGATTTGATGTTTGTCTTGCTGAGGCAAGTGAGATTCTGGCTAAAAATGACCTTGATATTCATATAAGTTTTGATCTGGATTCAGTGGACCCCCTTGAGGTAACAGGGGTAAGCACTCCAGTTAAGGATGGAATAAGCAGGGAAGAAGGAAAGGAGCTCTTCAGGTATATGTTCAGGAACCACAATATAAGTTCCGTGGACATAGTGGAGTACAATCCACTCTACGAGGAGAGAAAGGAAACTGCTAAATATGTGGATGAGCTGATTAAGCGCATAGAGGCACTGTAGTTTAATTGTAGTTTAAAGAAACTTTTTATAGAAAAGCGTAGAGATAGAAAAGGGGGCAGGATGAAAGGATACTTAAAGAGAAGCGACGACTTTGATAAGAGAAGGGAACATCTGAGAAACCTCTCAGATGAAGAGCTAAAGGCTAGATTCTGGGAGCTGGCTGAAAGGGTAGTAGATCCAATGCTGGAGCTGGCTAAAACACATACTACACCATCTATAGAGAGATCGGTACTATTAAGAATGGGATTCTCCAGTCTTGAGGTAAAGCCTCTTGTGGATGGAGCAATAGACAGGGGGCTTATGGGTCACGGAGTGGGTCACCTTGTTTACAGGGTATCTAAGGACAAGAACCTATCTGTAAGGGAAGCTGGAGTTCAGATGATAGAGGGTAATCACTGGGACTATCTGGTGGAAACATTTAAAGGAGGTGAGAGATAATGAAACTTAAGGCAAATGAAAAGATGGATGTAAGAAATATTCTCTCAGACCTTGAAAGCTATACACCTAAGAGAAGGGGATGGGCATGGAGAGAGAAGGTAGACAACCTTAAGGTAGGTGCCTTTGAGTTAAAGGACTGCAGTCCTTCACTGAAGAATGGAATAGGAATTCCTGCAGCAAAGTACTTTGACGACATAGATCCTCAGCCAAACAACACCATCACAACTGAGATAGCTTCTGGTAGATTTGAGGATGATATAAGAAGAATGAGGATGGCTGCATGGCACGGAGCAGACCACCTGATGGTAATAAGAACAGCGGGGCAGTCTCACTTTGACGGTCTTATAGAGGGATCACCTCAGGGAATCGGAGGGGTACCTATTACCAGAAAACAGGTAAGGGCACACAGAAAGGCCTGCGACCTTATAGAGGAAGAGGTAGGAAGACCTATCAACTACCACTCATATGTAAGTGGAGTAGCAGGTCCAGACATCGCAGTAATGTTTGCTGAGGAGGGAGTAAACGGAGCTCACCAGGATCCTCAGTACAACGTACTCTACAGAAACGTAAACATGGTAAGATCATTTATAGACGCAGCGGAATCCAAGAAGCTTATGGCATGGTCTGACATGGCTCAGATAGACGGAGCGCACAATGCCAACGCCACAGCGAGAGAAGCATGGAAGGTAATGCCAGAGCTTATGGTGCAGCACGCACTAAACTCTATCTTCTCCTACAAGGTGGGAATCAAGAAGGAAAATATCTGTCTTTCCACAGTACCTCCTACATCAGCTCCGGCACCTTGCATGAAGCTTGACCTGCCATATGCAGTAGCTCTAAGAGACTTCTTCTCAGAGTATAAGATGAGAGCTCAGATGAATACCAAGTATATAACTTCATCCTCTAGAGAAGCTACAGTAACTCATGTTATGAATATGCTTATCTCAAGACTTACAAGTGCAGATATTCAGTCGACAATAACTCCAGATGAGGGAAGAAACGTACCTTGGCATGTATACAATATAGAGGCATGTGACACAGCAAAGCAGACCCTTGTGGGAATGGACAGCCTTATGGATATGGTGGAGCTGAAAACTGAAGGGTTCCTTCCTGAAAAAGTTAGGGAGCTTAAGGAGAGAGCAGTTCTGTTTATGGAGGAGATCCTGGAAGCTGAGGGATACTTTGAAGCAGTGGAGAAGGGATTCTTTGTGGACTCGGGATATTACCCAGAAAGAAACGGAGACGGAATCGGAAGAAAGCAGGAAGGCGGAGTAGGAGCAGGAGCTGTATTCAAGAGAGAGGCAGACTACATGGCTCCAGTAACAGCCCACTACGGAGACAACAATGTGGAGCAGTATGGAGGAAATGCTGAAAATCCAGCTGAACTCATCGGTGGATCTACCCTTGAAGATCCATCTAAGATCATCTATATAGATGAGCTAGATGAGGTGGACAATGTAAATACAAGGATGGAGGAGACTGAAGCTTACAGAAACTCAAACCTTGTAAAGCCAGAGGTAGAGTGGCTAGCAGACGGTACTGTACAGATAGAGATATTCCTTCCTGTAGAGCAGAGGACTGCAGAGTTTGCAGCAGTGGAGTTTGCAAAGAGGATGAACCTTGTGGAGCCAGAGGTAATTCACTCTGAGATGATGCATCCAAGTGAGGGAACAAGGGTACAGTTAAAGGGTAAGGTGGACTTCCACTTAGACCTCAACGACCTGGTAATTCCTCCGAAACCAGAGGTAATGACAGATGATGAGATAAGAAAGTTTGTGGACGAGCATCCATTTAAGATTGTAGCAGCTACTGTGGGAGAGGATGAGCACTCAGTAGGACTTCGTGAGGTAATAGATATAAAGCACGGAGGAATAGAAAAGTTCGGAATGGAAGTGGAGTACCTTGGAACTTCCGTACCTTGTGAGAAGCTTATCGATGCAGCTGTAGAACTCAATGCAGATGTAATACTTGCATCTACTATCATCTCTCACGATGATATCCACTACAAGAACATGAAGAGACTTCATGAGCTTGCTATAGAGAAGGGAATCAGAGACAAGGTGATAATCTGTGCTGGAGGAACTCAAGTAACTCCTGAACTTGCAAGGGAGCAGGGAATGGATGAAGGATTCGGAAAACACGACAAGGGAGTAAATGTAGCTACATTCTTTGTTAAGAGAAAGAAGGAGCTCATTGAAAGCGGTCAGTGGGAAGGGTAAAAAAGCAGCAGATTTTAAAAGAGGTGGTGATGGGTTCTTATGAAAGTAGATGTATTGGTGGCAGAGATAGGAAGTACCACCACTGTAGTAAATGCCTTTGTAGGGCTTAATACAGAGGATCCTCATTTTATAGGTCAGGGACAGTGGAGTACCACTGTCCTTGAAGGGGATGTAAATATAGGGCTTGCTAATGCCATAAAGGATCTGGAGGC
>CAYSGC010000074.1:0-12521 GCA_964430145.1 uncultured Fusobacteriaceae bacterium
GCAACAAAAACAGTTATGATTCATACAAAATGTTTTAAAAAAGTTTCAGGAGGTTTATAATGGAAAAAAATAGTGGTTTTAAAAAATGGTTTACTTTTATCGTTTTAATTATTGGTGGGGGAACAATCTATAAATTGTCTTCCCTTAAGGATGCCTTCTACATTCCTATGCAGGAGCACTTTCATCTGACTCATGCCCAGATAGGAAATGCAATGTCGGTATATTCAATGGTGGCAACGGTAGGTTTTCTTTTTGCAGTGTACTTTGCAGATAAGTTTTCAAAGAAGATAGCCCTTCCAGTATCGTTAATTGCAACGGGACTTTTGGGAATATACCTTGCAAGCTTCCCGGGATACCACGGAATCCTTCTGGTTTGGGCGTTATTTGGTATTACATGTGACATGATGTACTGGCCTATACTTCTGAAGTCGGTAAAGTCTCTGGGATCTAAGGATGAGCAGGGAAGACTCTTTGGTTTCTTAGAAGCAGGAAGAGGTGTAGTGGACACAGTTATTGCCTTTACAGCTCTTGCAATCTTTGCATGGCTTGGAAAGGGAGCCTTTGGTTTAAGGGGAGCAATACTATTCTTCTCAATAGCTGTAATTGTAATAGGAATCATCTCATACTTCTGCCTGGAGCACGATGAGCCTGCTAAGAAGTCCTCTGGAGGAATCAAGGGGGAGCTTGAGGGAGTGAGTAAAGCCCTTAAGAGTAAGGAGATCTGGGTTGTTTCCTTTACAATCTTCTCTGTCTATGCAGTATACTGCGGACTTACATACTTTATACCATTCCTAAAGGATATCTACGGACTGCCTGTAACCCTTATAGGAGCTTATGGAATAATAAATCAGTATGGTCTTAAGATGATCGGGGGGCCAGTTGGAGGTTTCCTTGCAGACAAGAAGTTTAAATCACCAAGCAAGTACCTGAGATTCTCCTTCTTGCTTTCCATTGCAGGGATGATAATCTTTACCCTGCTGCCGCATAAGTCGATGAATGTATACCTTGGAATGTTCTTTACCCTTGGGTTTGGTGCTATTATCTTCTCCCAGAGAGCCATCTTCTTTGCTCCTATGGGAGAGATCAATATCCCAAGCGATATCTCAGGATCGGCAATGGCTCTTGGAAGCTTTGTAGGTTATGCTCCTGCAATGTTCTGCTACTCCCTCTATGGAAGTATCCTGGACAAGTTCCCAGGATTTACAGGGTACAGAATAGTATTCCTTCTTATGGCAGGATTTGCCTTTATGGGATTTGTTGTAAGTAGTGCTCTTGTGAAAATAATTAGCAAGGAAAAGGTAGCTGTTGCAAACTAACTTTAAAGCCTGTGGTATCTCCACAGGCTTTTATTGCAAAAAAAAGATAATTAATTTATACTAAAGTTTTATAGAGCTTATATTCTTTAGAGCTTGAAGGGAGGAACTATGTATTCTTTGGAAGCTTATTTTAAAAATTTATCCAATATAATATGGGGCAACTGGCTGATTGTCACGCTCTTTATGGTGGGAATATTTTTCACTGTGATACTGAAATTTATTCAGCTGAGACACTTCTCTACCGCCATCAGGGAAACTGTAATAGAACCCCTCATAAGGAAGAGGGAGGTTATCGGAGAGGGAAGTATCTCTCCTTTTCAGGCTCTCACAACGGCTCTTGGAAGCTGTGTGGGAAATGGTAATATTGTTGGGGTTGCCACTGCCATTGTGGGAGGGGGACCGGGAGCCCTCTTCTGGATGTGGACTGCGGGAGTTCTGGGGATGGCAACTAAGTATGCTGAGATAGTCCTGGGGGTACACTTCAGGGAGAGGGGAGCAGAGGGAAGCTATACAGGGGGACCTATGTACTATATCTCCAAGGGGCTCAACCTTCCCCTACTGGGGTCTATCTATGCATGCCTTCTCTTTCTTCAGAATGCCGGGGGGACCCTCATACAGTCCAATGCTGTAAGGGAGGTAATAGTTAACCTATTCGGCCTGAAACCCATAGTGGCTTCCCTCCTTCTCTTTATTCCTACCTTTCTTATTATAAATGGGGGAATAAAGAGACTTGGAAGTGTCACAGAGAGGCTCATACCATTTATGACAGGATTCTACCTTCTGGGTGGGCTTGTCATTATAGCAGTCAATGCTGAATATATCCTTCCCACCCTGAAGCTTATCATCTCATCGGCCCTTACACCCCAGGCAGGGGTAGCAGGAGTGGCGGGATACTCTATAAAGAGAGCCATGAGGTATGGGGTGGCAAGGGGACTCTACTCCAATGAAGCTGGGGAGGGAACAGCGGCGGTAATTCACGCCACAGCCATCACAGATCATCCGGCAAGGCAGGGGCTCTTTGGTATAATCGAGGTTCTTGTGGATACAATCCTCATATGCTCGGTTACCGGTCTGGTTATCCTCATATCCGGGGTGGATCAGCTGGATATATCCCCGGCCATTATGATAAGTACAGCTTTTTCAGGAATACACTGGTCCCTTAAGTATGTGGTGGGGATAAGTATGTTCCTCTTTGGATTTTCATCGGTTCTCGCCCAGTGGTACTTCGGGACAGCTACCCTGAATTTTCTGGCAGGAGAAAAGAAGGGTAACCTCTACAAGTACCTCTTTCTCTTTCTGATCTTTACAGGTCCATTCTTTACTCTGGATCTGGTGTGGTATATTCAGGATATTTTTCTGGGACTATTAATTATTCCCAATATTCTTGGTATAATTCTATTGAGTCCCGTAGTAAGGGATTTAACTATAGATTTTTTTACAAACTATCAAAGAGATACATATTCAAAGGAAAGATATATTCCATAAGATAAAGGAGGAGTTTGTTTGTTAGCCGAAGAACGTAAAGATAGGATTCTGCAGATACTTAAGGAAGATGGTCAAATAAAGGTCTCCTATCTCACTAAGCTATTTAATGTTTCACTGCAGACAATAAGAAGAGATCTGGAGACCCTAGAGACAGAGGGTCTCATAAAAAAGGTTTACGGGGGAGCTATCCTGAACAGGGAAAAGTTTCAGGATTTTTCCCACTCCACCAGGGAGAAGCAGTCCCTAGAGGAGAAGGAGGAGATAGCGGAGATCGCCGTGAAGCTTATAGAGGAGGGGGACTCCATAGCTCTAAATGACAGTACCACCAATATAGCTCTGGCAAGGAAGATAAGGCAGAACTTCAAGAAGCTCACCATCATCTCCAACTCCCTGCTGATAATCAATGAGCTTTCCAATGTGGAGGGGTTTACCACCATCCTGGCAGGGGGAATATTAAATGTAAAGGAACAGGCATTTTTCGGTGAGATAACTGAGAGGATCCTGGATGATTTCAGGGTGGACAAAGCCTTCATCAGTG
Organism: uncultured Fusobacteriaceae bacterium; assembly: GCA_964430145.1. Lineage (GTDB taxonomy): Bacteria > Fusobacteriota > Fusobacteriia > Fusobacteriales > Fusobacteriaceae > Propionigenium. Next base: position 3,340 of record CAYSGC010000074.1, read on the forward strand.
TAAGCAGCCTTTCCCTGAGAAGCGGGATAACAGACTATCCCCTGGAGGAGGTTCAGGTACAGAAGAAGCTTCTGAATATCAGTCAAAAATCCATAATCCTTGCTGACAGCAGCAAGCTGGAGTCCACATCCCTCATTAAGGTAAGGGACATTGCAGATATGGAGCTTCTGGTGACCGATTCCAATATCTCCTCTGAGGTTAAGAGCAGCTATGAGGGGGCCGGGGTTACTGTAATAAACAACATATAATAATAAAAAGGGGGATATATCCCCCTTTTTATTATTAAGGTTAAAGTATAGGATTTATAAAAAAACTACATAAAGTAACTTAAGTTACTACCTTTAGGTGAAATTAAAAACATTTGCTACTAATGACACAAATTAGAATGTAAAGCAAGTGGGAAGCATTTTCACCAATGGAGTCTTTTTAATTTTGCTCAATTGAATAAAGTACTTTTATTTAGAAAGTTCGTGTAAATTCGTGGCTAAAAAAGAATTTTGTTTTAAGAATTTTTAGTGGTTATTTCTTAAGTAGCAACTTAGACTAAAGTAATGAGTATACCAACTGCTTATTAGGATGCAACGTCTCGCTCTTTTTTAGCAGATTTAAATAATATAGGGGAGTGGTGGAGAGATGAGATTGGAAAGTGAAAGGTTAATTTTAAGGGGACTCAGGAAAGAGGACATCGAGGAGGTAGCTCTCATCCTTGGAGATATAGAGGTTATGTATGCATGGGAGAAGGCCTTTTCCAGGGAGGAGGCAGTCGAGTGGATAGAGAAAAATCTTGAAAGGTATGGGAGGGATGGCTATAGCTACCTCATCGCCCATGAAAAATCTGGTGGACAGTGTATCGGGGTGATTGGTCCATTGGTTGAGAGAGTAGATGGCACAGAGTATCCGGGGATAGCATATATAGTAAAGAGGGAGTACTGGAAGCAGGGGTATGCAGTAGAGGGAGCAGGGGCCTGTATGGCCTATCTCTTTGATGAAGTAGGGGCAGAGGAGGTAGTAGCTCAGATAAAGCACAACAATGAAGGTTCCATAGGAGTGGCAAGGAAGCTCGGAATGACCTGTAGGGGGCGGTGGGTAAGGGAGTATAAGGGAAAGAGTATGCCCCACTATATATTTTCCATAGGCAGGGAGGAGTTCAAGAGGAGGTCCAGTTAAAAGATCTTATACTGGACCCCTCCACTTAGGATATCGTAGGGGATGAGCTGGCTCAGACTATCCTCTATATACTCCCTGAGATCCTCCCTCTCCTCTAAGGAAAGAGCAACCTTATTTCCCAGAAGCTCTACCCAGAGAAGGTTCCCTTTGTAGGATGTGTGTACCTCCCCCCACTGGCTTTTGAACCTCTGCTTGGAGACCCTTTTCAGCCTCAGGTAATCTATTACTATCTTTAAGGTTTTTGTTTTCATGGAATCTAGCTTCATAGTTTTCTCCTTGATCTTGCTATCTCCAGAGAGATATCTTCAGTATTGGGATATGTTTAAAAAAGAAAATAGCATGGTATGCCCTCTATTTAAGCTAGGGCTATTAAGATTATATTACAAGCAGGGAAAAAATCAAATACCTGGGAGAGGGATGATTTGAGATGTGGTATACTCATATTATTCCTTGATTATTGGAGTAATACTTCTGAAAAGTAGGTGAAAGATGTATATAACAATTGGAGAAATGCTTGAACTTGAAAGATTTAAGACCTTTAAATGTGTTGCCGGTAGGGATGGTTTTAAGCGGAGGGTCGAGAAGATCAGTTTATTGGACTATGAAATTGTAAAACCCCTGGAATCTCAGTTTTTACCCTATGAATTTTCTCTATCAAGTCTGCTGGGGGCAAAGAATAATCCCGAATTGATCTTAATGTCGGTGAAGTATCTATTTGAAAGTGGTGTCAGCGGACTGGCTATTAAAAATATCTATTATGATGAGCTGCCGGATGAAGTGATTGAGTATGCCGATGAGCATGAATTTCCCATATTTCTCTTTGATAACAGTGTTTTTTTTGAAGATTTGATTACAGATGTCCGGGATGTTTTAAGAGACATAGAAAGAAACAGGGACCGGGAAAGGAAGTTGGATTCTTTGATGGAGGGATATCTATCTGAAAAGGAGTGTGAAAAGCTGTATAACGAGTTGTCAAACTACACTGACCAAGGGTATATAGTTACCTACCTAAAGAACAAAAAGGATATAACCCATATAGATAATATGAAAATTATCGAGGGATTTCGTCATAGAAAGGTCTCTACGATTTTATCGGTGACCCCCTATCACAGGGGAATTATTGTTGTCTATAAAGGGGAGTCATTTAAATTGACAAATTTTGTTAACGACTGTCGTTACATAGGACTGGTTTTTGATGACTACATTGTAGGTGTAAGCGAATACGGCGAGGAATCCAAGAAATTCAAGGACACCTGCAAGCAGTGTATCTGGAGTGCCCAGGTTGCTGTGGCTGAAAAAAAAGATGTGATGGCCTATAGGGATATTGGTGTCTATAAATTATTGCAACCCATCATCGACCTGCCGTTAGCGGATCGGTATATTGAAGAAATGTTGGTGCCGTTGAAGGTTTACGATGGAGATCATGGAACGGAGCTCTTCCAAACAGCTGAGGTGTTTATCCAGTATGAGGGACAGATTGTACAGACTGCAAAAGCTCTTTGTCAGCACAGTAATACCATAAGGTACCGAATCAATAAGATAAAGCATCTGCTGGGGTTTGAGGAAAGGGAAGGTATCTTCTTTGAGCACCTATCCCTGGCATTTAGAGTGTATAGAATAAAGGCATCTCTCTTTTAGTTTTCTACAAAGAGAGGTGCTTTTATTTTTCGTAATCTACGATGAAGTGGGTGTCCTCTATCTTGTATAATAAAGTTATAAGTAAGAGGGGAGGAGAAGATGAAAAAGAAAAGGATCTATGCAGATTTAATATTACTGGTGGTTGCATTTTTATGGGGGACAACATTTGCAGGGGGGAAGTATGCGCTAAACTATTTTACGCCCTTATATATCATTGCTATACGTTTCATTATGGCCTTTTTCATGATGGCGATGGCCTTCAGAAAGGATTTCATGGGATTGAAAATGAGGGACATAAGGGGTGGTGTTGTGGTAGGAACGATATTGTTTATTGCCTTTGCAACGCAATTGGTGGCCCTTCAATACACTGAAGCTGGAAAGCAGGCCTTTCTGGCAGGGACATATGTTGTCATGGTTCCCTTTATTTCATGGCGGCTTAAGAGGAAGAGGCCGGAAACAAGCTCCTTTGTGGGGGCATTTATCTGTTTTATGGGGATTGGTCTTTTAACGCTAAATGAGTCCCTGACAATCGGATTCGGAGATGGCTTAACCCTGTTCAGCTCACTGTTTTTTGCGGGACACATCATCTCCAATGGTCACTATGTGGATGATATAGGTCCGGTGAAGCTGACGATTACTCAGTTTGGAACAGTTGCTGTACTCTCTACACTATCCGCCTTTATATTTGAACCTTTTCCCACAGCTGTAGCACCAAATGGGATCTTTGCAGTATTATACCTAGGTATTCTGTGTACAGGTGTTGCCTATTTTCTCCAGACTATCGGCCAGAAGTATGCCCTGTCTACCCATACAGCAATCATCCTTAGTTTGGAAGCGGTATTCGGAAGTGTGCTGGCACTCTTTATCCTTGGGGAGGTCTTTACCTTCAAGATGGTATTGGGGTGTGCGTCGATTCTGGCTGCAATCCTGATTATCGAATTAAAGGGAAGCCGTAAGGAAGAGCCTTCTCAAAGGGAGCAGCCCCTGGATAATATAAGTGAAGTTTAAATTTATAGAGACGTCAGAAGGGCTCCCATTCCCTTCTGACGTCTTTTTTTGAAATTTTATTTGAGCTTTATATTGAAGTATAGCTACCTATAGAAGATATGGAGAGGTTAAAAAGCAGAGCTGTGAAGGTTGTAGGAGGCATCTTTAGCTTTAGTCAGATTATTCCCATTGCAGGATGATAGTTAGCCTTATCTATGGTAAAATAGGTAAAAATTATTTTGTATACCGACTGATGGACCAACTGGATTATCTAAAGAACTGTAGGAGGTAATAACATGGAACTAAAGATAAGAAATGGAAGGATAGAAGACCTAGAGGAATGTTTTATATTGGAGGGTAAAACCTTTCCAGAGAGCGAGGCAGCTTCCAAGGAAAATATCAAGATAAGGCTTTCTCAGTTTGCTGAGGGATTTATAGTTGGGGAGGTTGACAGTAAAATAGTAGCCCATATAAATAGTGGAGCAACCGATAAAGATGATATTACAGACGAAGAGTTTAAGAGCTTTATTGGCCATGATAGTAGTGGAAGAAATATAGTGATATTTTCTGTGGCAGTAGATCCAGAGTATCAGGGTTTAGGAATAGCATCCAAAATGATGAGAGAGTTTATATAGGTTTCAAAAAAACTAAAAAAGAAAAATATCCTGCTTCTATGCAAGGAAAATCTTATAGGAATGTATGAAAAAATGGGGTATGAAAAAAGAGGAGTATCGGCATCTACTCACGGAGGAGCTGTATGGTATGAGATGGTTTATTCTCTGTGATTAAAAGCCTAATCATGAAAGTTCCATTTGATCGGAGCCTTCTACTCATAGATAGGAGTTTAAAAAAGGAGGTACCTTTTATTGGGGACCTCCTTTTTTCTTTAATCTATCTGAGCACCTGGAAGACCTCGAATCCCATAAGTTCGATCCTGTCCCTTATCTGCTGTTCCTCTACACTGTCATCTAGGATTATCTCCCCCCTCTTCTTGTGGAAGTTGATCTTGATATCCTCTACTCCCTCAATCTTCAGCATGCTCTCCTGGAACTCCAGTATCTGGTTTTCCGCCTGCATTCCGTGGATCCAAAAATTTAACTTCATAGGAACACCCCCTTTATAATTTCTTGGCAGAAGTGAGAGATTTTCCTCCCTTAAAATAATGTTAAAGACTCTCTTAAAATGACAAGGTGGTGTCACCCTCTCGTCCCAGAGGAAGGGTAGACTTAGTGCAAAGAGAACAAAAGATAATAGAGGAGGGATAAGTATGAAGAAAGCAGTAGTGGCGGGAATGTTGGTGGCATCGGCTCTTACCTTTGCAGCTAATGGAAGGGGAGAGTCTGTGAATGGACAGAGAAGAGCGGGAATAGAAGCTCAGCTTGCGGGTTTTACAGATGCCCAGAGGGAGGAGCTGAGCACCATGAGAAAATCCCACAGAAGGAAGAATCAGGAGATGATGCTGAATATGAGGGAAGCGGACCTGAAGATGGAGAGGGAGCTTCTCAGGGATAAACCCAACAGGCTGGCAATAAATAAGTTGATAGATGAGAAAGCCAAGTACAGGGTGGCTATGAAGAAAAACAGGATGGACTACAGGCTGGATGCCAGAAAAAAGTTTGGTATAGATGTGGGAGGACACCACAATAAAAGCAAGGGACACATGGGTTCCAAGGGGAAGCACAGACACAATTAGAATGAAAAGCAGAGACCGGATATTAATTCGGTCTCTTTTTCTATGAAAACGGTACAAAGTGTGACAAAAGAATATAGTGGATATATAAGTGGGTAAGTCATTCATTTCATATATTTATTAGAAAAATAGGTGAAAAGGGTTTATAATAAGTAGAATAACAAGGTTTAGAACTACATTAAATTATAGAAAAAGGGTGGTTATATGAAGGAGATCAGTTTAACTAGGGTAACGGAAGAAGTAGAAAGAATGTGTATCGAAGCAAACTACTTTATCGGAAGCGATGTGATAAACAAGATTAAGGAAGCACACGCAAACGAGGAGTCTCCAGTGGGGAAAAATGTACTGGAGCAGATCATTAAAAACGATGACATAGCTGCAACAGACAGAGTACCTATGTGTCAGGATACAGGTCTAGTGGTAGTATTTTTAGAGGTAGGTACAGAGGTAAGAGTAAATGGAGATATCTATGCATCTATCCAGGAGGGTGTAAGAAGAGGATATGAGAAGGGATTCCTAAGAAAATCCATCGTAAAGCACCCATTTGACAGAGTAAATACAAAGGACAACACTCCAGCAGTAATCCACACTAAGCTTGTGCCGGGATCTGATAAGGTGAAGATCATCGTAGCTCCAAAGGGTGGAGGAAGTGAGAACATGTCTCTAGTTAAGATGCTGAAGCCTGCAGACGGTATAGAGGGAGTAAAGCAGCTGGTTGTAGAAACTATTAAAAATGCCGGTGGAAACCCATGTCCTCCAATCATCGTAGGAGTAGGTATAGGAGGAAGCTTTGAGAAGGCAGCGCTTCTAGCTAAGGAAGCTCTTATGAGAGATGTAAATGACAGCAGCTCAGATCCAATCAACGCAAAGCTTGAGGGAGAACTGTTAGAGCTTATCAACAACACTGGTGTAGGACCACTTGGATTAGGGGGAAGAAACACAGCTCTAGCTGTAAAGGTTGAGACTCACCCATGCCACATAGCTTCACTTCCAGTAGCTATTAACATTAACTGTCACGCAGCAAGACACAAGGAGGTAGTACTATAATGAAATTAACAACACCTTTTAAAACTGAGGATTTAGAAAAGCTAAAAGCAGGAGATACAGTGGAGATCACTGGAGTAATATATACAGCAAGAGACGCTGCCCACGCAAGACTTGTGGATCTATTAGAGAAGGGAGAGAAACTTCCTTTGGAATTAGAGGGACAGGTGATATACTATGTAGGACCTACTCCTGCTAAGCCAGGAAAGGTAATCGGAAGTGCTGGGCCTACTACAAGCTACAGAATGGATCCATATGCTCCAAAGCTTATCGAGCAGGGGCTAAAGGGAATGATCGGTAAGGGAGCAAGATCAGCAGAGGTAAAGGCAGCTATAAAGGAGCACAAGGCAGTTTACTTTGCAGCAGTTGGTGGAGCAGCAGCTCTTATCGCAAAGTCTATCAAGAAGGCTGAAGTAATAGCTTATGAGGACCTTGGAGCAGAGGCAATCAGAAGACTGGAAGTGGAGAACTTCCCTGCAATAGTAATTAACGATATATATGGAAACGACCTTTATGAAGAGGGGCAGGCAAAATACCGTAGATAATAAGGTGAGGTATGGAGTATGAAGTTATCTCAGATAAGATATTTTTTAGAAGTTGCTAAATGCAAAAATATAACCCAAGCCTCTAAAAAACTATATGTTTCTCAGCCTACAATAACAGTTGCTATAAAGGAGCTGGAGAAGGAGCTGGAGATAGACCTATTCCATAGAGAAAAGCAAAGGATATCACTCACAGATGATGGTAGATTCTTCTATGAAGAGGTTCTCGAAATAGTGGAGAACCTCGATAATCTGGTAGAGGTAGTAAAGGATAGAAAGAAGGAAAGCAGCCTGAAATTAGGAGTACCGCCTATGACAGGTGCTTTTCTATTTTCGAAGATATTAAAGGGATTTAGATCCAAGTATCCCCGTATCAACCTGGAGATCTATGAGCACGGGACTATAAAATCAAGGGAGCTTCTTCAGGAGGAGGACCTGGACCTGGCCATCACAACCAGTGGTTACTCAAAGCCAAATAATACAAATTTTATTCCCATATTAAAAACGTCATATGGACTCTACACATCTAAGGATCAGCCTATACTGGAAACAGTGAATACTCTGGACTTTGAGGATATCAAGAAGGTTCCTTTGATCCTCTTTAATAAAGGGTTTAACATAAACCAAAAGGTAATAGAGGAGTTTGAAGGGATAGGGGTAAAACCTAATATTCTCCTGGAAACGGGACAGATAGAAACAGCTAAGCAGATAATATCAGAGGGCTTAGCTAGTGGATTTATAATAAAGGAATGCATAAAAGATAGTGATGGTCTCATAGAGGTTCCCTTTAAAAATCCAATGTCTGTAAGTATAGGGGTAGAATGGAAGAGGAAGAAGTATCAAAGCTCAAGTGTGGAATCGTTTATAGAGTACCTAAAAAATAACTATGAACTAAATAGTATATAATAGATGAAAACTATGAAGTTGATAAAAAACAAGTATTTTACATCTGATTTCAGATTGGTTATAATAAGTCATAAAATGTTTAATGGAGGAAGAAGAGTGTCAGTATATGAGGATTCACTAAAATTACACGAGGAAAATAAGGGAAAGATTGAAGTAAGATCAAAGGTAAGAGTAACGTGCAAGGAGGAGCTATCCCTTGCATACTCTCCAGGTGTAGCTGAGCCGTGCAGAAAGATATCTGAGAACAAGGAGGATGTATATAAGTACACTTCCAAGGGAAACCTTGTAGCTGTTATCACAGACGGATCTGCAGTACTTGGTCTTGGAAATATCGGACCAGAGGCGGCACTTCCTGTAATGGAGGGGAAATCAATTCTTTTTAAGGAGTTTGGAGGAGTGGACTCTATCCCTCTTTGCCTGGATACTCAGGATGTAGATGAGATAGTAAAAACTTGTAAACTTCTTGCACCGGGACTTGGGGGAATAAACCTTGAGGATATCTCAGCACCTAGATGTGTGGAGATAGAGACAAGACTGAAGGAGGAGCTTGATATTCCTGTATTCCACGACGACCAGCACGGAACAGCCATTGTAGTTGTTGCTGGAATGATAAATGCCTATAAATTCCTTGGAAGAAACCTTGCAGATGCCAAGGTAGTAGTTTGTGGAGCCGGAGCGGCTGGGTCCTCTATCATCAAGATGGTAAGGGAGCTTGGAGTAGCTGATATCCTGGCACTGGATGTAGACGGAATCATCGCAAGAGAGGATGCATCTAGAGAATATGACTTCCTGACAAAGGAACTATCTGAGATTACAAATAAGGATAATCTTACTGGTGGATTGGCTGAGGCAGTGAAGGGAGCAGACATCTTTATCGGTGTATCTGCAGCTGGAATTCTTAAGCCTGAGATGGTTAAGACTATGAACAAGGACAGCGTAATCTTTGCCATGGCTAACCCGACACCTGAGATCATGCCTGAGCTTGCCCTTGAAGCTGGAGCTAAGATCGTGGGAACTGGAAGATCCGACTATCCAAACCAGGTAAATAACGTACTTGCGTTCCCTGGACTCTTCAGAGGAGCACTGGATGCCGGAGCTAAGAAGATAACTGAGGAGATGAAGATGGCAGCTGCTAAAGGTATCGCGGCGATACTTAAGGAAGAGGAGCTTAGAGCCGACTACATCATCCCAGATGCCTTTGATGAGAG
>CAYSGC010000075.1:0-1342 GCA_964430145.1 uncultured Fusobacteriaceae bacterium
CCCATACTAATGGGGCTTTATGGAGAGGAATCCCTCATCCCTGTGATAATCTCCACCCTGGTGGGGAGTCTCCTTCTGGTTCCCCTCACCCTTATATTTTTAGAGGATGAGGATAGGGGAGAGGGAAGTAAGCTCATGGCTACGGGGAGGAAGGTTATTGAGACATTTTTTAATCCGGTACTGCTGGCTCCCTTAGTGGGGATCGCAGTATCCTTCAGTGGAGTAAGGTTGCCCCAGGGGATCTACTCCTCTATGGCCCTCATAGGGGATCCCGCTCCGGGGCTTTCCCTCTTTGCCATGGGTGTTACCATGTCGGGATACAGGATAGTTATATCCAGGGAGGTACTCCTCATGGTATTTATCAAGAGTATCCTCTCACCCCTTGTGATGTTTTTTATAACCATCGCCATGGGAATACAGGGGATCCTTGCAAGGGAGATAGTTATACTGGGGGCTCTCCCCACAGCAACTATAGCCCCTATGTTTTCAATGAAGTACGGGCTCTATAATATGGAGTCCTCCAATGCCACAGTGGTGGGGACTATCTTCTCGGTGGCTACCCTGGGAGGGCTCATTACTCTTTACAGTTAACAGCTAGATCTACAATGGAATAAAGGAAAACAGGTGACGATTTTGAAGATAATAAAGATATTTAAGGAAACCATCTCCGACGGTCCGGGGTTCAGATACTCCATCTACTTCTCGGGATGCAGCCACTACTGCCAGGGGTGTCACAACCCTGAAACATGGAAGGGCGATATCGGGGATGAGGTTACAGATGAATATATGGAGAAGATAATCTCCCAGATAAAAAACAACCCCCTTCTGGACGGGGTTACCCTTTCAGGGGGAGATCCCTTCTTTGAGCCAAAGGAGCTTCTGGAGTTCCTGAAGAGGCTGAAATCCCAGGTGGATATCGATATCTGGGCTTATACAGGCTACCTTTTTGAGGTTCTCAAGGCGGGGAAGACCACCAGGGAGTGTCTGGATTACATAGATACCCTGGTTGACGGGAAGTTTGAGAAGGCCAATGCCAACCCGGAGCTATTCTACAGGGGAAGCTCAAATCAGAGGATAATAGATGTTCAGAGCTCTCTCAGAGAGAAGAGGACAATAGAGAGAAACTACGACTAATTAGGAGGATACAAGAGATGTTAAAGGTATTTAATTCAAGAGTATATGGTTTAGAGGAGAGTGTTCTTGCAGGGGGATATCCTATGAGAGCAGATGAGATAGGTGAGTGGACGGAGGAGGAGCTTCAGCTTACTGAAAAGGATATAAAGAGAGCTGTAAAGCTTGGGAGTGTTCCTACAGGTACTGGGCACGACAACTTCCTTAAGGG
>CAYSGC010000075.1:1442-12445 GCA_964430145.1 uncultured Fusobacteriaceae bacterium
AAGTATGAGGCCTTTATGAAGGTAATCTCAAACTGTCCTCTTGGATTTGAGCAGACTATGAGGGTAACAAGTAACTACCTTCAGCTGAAGACTATCTACCTTCAGAGAAAGCACCACAAGTTAAAGGAGGACTGGGGTAACTTCTGTGAGTGGTGTGAATCGTTACCTCACTTCAAGGAGTTCTGCCTTAAATAATAAATGCTTTATATTATCTTTGAAAACAAAATGAAAATATTTAATAAAGCAGAGCCAGGGAACTATCCCTGGCTTTTCTTTTGACCAATTCTTTTGTCTGCACTTTTTAACTGAAACAAATAGTAATTTTACCTATTGAAATGTATCAAATAGATGATAAAAAAGAATGAATAAAAGTTTATTTCCTTGTTAAACCATTGTATACTTTTAACGTTGTTATTATAATTTAAATGGAGGAGAAAATGAAAAAAATATTATTGCTTTTATCTCTACTACTTGTATTAGGGTGCACTTCTTTAGAGGTAGGCCAATCCTTTACAAGAGGAACTAAAACTTATACTAAGGTTACTGAATCTCATGTTTTAAAAATTTCTGATTCTGTTAACCTCCAGAATTATTATGAACATAGGTCAACTCACAGAGGGAGTACGCTAAAAATGGCCAATCTTGATATGACAGCCAGATACTATGAAGACGGTGGGGACTTCCTCTTATACTTCCCGTTATTTGGGAAAAGTGATGTAAGTGGCCCTGATGATATGTTCCTTAGAAACGTATTGTTTTCAAATGGACAACAGACTGTATCGATAGATATAAAGGATTTTTCCAGAAGTGACATAAATTACCAGACAAAGCAGGCTGTATCTCCAAGTGAGAGAGAAAAATTATTTGAAATATTCAACTCAGATCTTCCTGTAACTATGAGAGTTATGACAAACTCAAGAATATTTGATGTACCTTTCGACGATACTTTCAGAGCCGGAGTGTCTGATATTCTTAAAATTTCAATAATCTAGCCTATAATTAAGTCAGGGGAAAATTAAACTGTACCCTTTGTCAAGGACACTTTAAAAAAGGTATAGCTAAGTTGATAAAAGAAGATGACCTCTGTATTGAGCAGGGGTCATCTTTTTTAAGTTCCATTGATACCTTTGGTTATTATGGTAATTCTTATATCTTGTTATTTCTTTTTTACTTCATCTAAGATTTTTAAAGATTTTAGGTTCAAATCAGATTTCAATTTAGGTAAAGTGAAAAATGTAAAGATAGAAAGAATTAAAGCTCACATTTATGCAACATTAATTAGAATTTTTCTTCTATTGGAAGTGACAAAAGGAATTATGGTCGGACATTCTGAAGAACTGAGTATTAGGCGGATAATAAAAAGCTCTATGGAAGTTTTAAATAGCTTTCTCTTAAATTTTAAAAATGAAGAAGCCTTTGAGCGCTTGTCTTATAAGTAAGAAAAAATAATTAGTTCTAAAGTAAAAAAGTCCCTAGTAAACTAGTCATTGAGAACCAAATCCATTATATGGAATAATATTTTTAAGCCATTTTTAAAAGTGGTTTTTTTGTAGTATTCAAAAATACATCAAGCTAAGAATGCCTTTTCAGAGATTTTTTTATTAAAAAATCTGAAATTTTTAAAGAATTATACTAAGTAATTAATCTTTCCACTGATTATTTGGATGCAACGTTACCTTGCTTTTTATTGCAAAATAAAATAACGGTTCCATTGCAACCGTTATTTCATCCATCGACCTTTAACCAACTGGCAGGGCACCGCCCTCCTCCTGTTAAACCCTTCATGTTGGGGGAGTGGGATCCTCATTGTCCTTCATATCCATTCCGTCGCCTCCCTCTGTGTTATCTCCGCTGTTTTCGGCAACCATGTATCCTACCTGATCTCCATCCCTCGGTTCCACATTGAGGTCTACAGTAAAAATTCTAGCTATAAATAATGTGATTCCCAGTACTATTAAAAACTTCTTCATAATTCCTCCCTTCGAGATAACAAATAAAGTTACCTCCCCAGGATTAACCAAAGCTTAACTTCCATTAAGAATTTTCTAATCTCAAGTTTCTTATAGAGATTTTGAGATTTATAAGAATTTAGCTTCTATATAAAGCATGTTCATTTCTTGTCTTGATACAAGAAACGAACCAAAGAAGATCAAGACTTCCGGCAATTGTCTTTCTGAGTAAGGCAAAGTTTCCGTTTCTTTTCTGGGCTCTGGATAGAACCTATCCTGTCCAACGAAACGAAGTCGTACAAGTCAGTGGAGCTTAACGACTACCTGCAGTCGGCCCTTTAATCTTAAAGCAGTTATAGAAAAATATGACAGATTATTTGTTATTAAATGCCCGAAGTAGTCGATGTGTCTTTGTACTTAAAATTTCTTTAGACCCTCTAACAGATTAAGTTTATTATAACGTTTTACATTATTCTTTTCCTACAGAGTTATGATTGTAGCTTTCAAAGGTCGGATATTAATATATTACTAAGGAGATATTACGTAGGACTAGATCTTCTTTGGGTACTTTCTTGCATCATGGTAAGAAAGTACCTCGTTCTCTAAAGAGAGCGAAACTATCTAAAAAACTATTCTTTCCATAAAAAAAAGAAGCCCTTAGGCTTCTTTTTTTTAAAGGTATACCTTTCTCTTAACTACCTGGTCCTCCCCGGCATAGATCTCAAAATTTACAACTACCACCTGGGTTTCCCCTGCTAACTGCTCCACCTTGGCGATTACTTCCTCACCCTTCCGTCTCACAGTAAACCTCATAAGGGAGTAATCATCCTCATTGGTTGTTTTTCCGTCATCGTCGTAGAAGTCATAGACAGCCTTGGTTTCCAGGTTAACTATTACGTTGAGCTCCCTGATAGCCTCCTCCTCCACATAGTTGAGAGGTTTTCCCATGACCATCATACGGTCCCTTCTTATGAAGAAGGGAACCTCATCTATGGCGATATTCAGGTAGTGCTCCCCCTTCTTCAGCCTGTGGACCTCTCTGTTTCTGGGGTCCCTTCCCCTCCAGCAGAGCATATCCTCTGGGAGGTAGATATATCTCCCCCTTGCATTCTGGGTATATACGGGAGTCAGCATGAGGGATTCTCCGCAGAGGAGCTGATCCTCTACACCTCTGGACCTGCTGTCATCGTATTCAAAGGCAAGGGGCATCATATACCCCCTGTCCTCCCTTGCAGCCTTCATAAACTCCGAGTAGAGATAAGGAATCATGGCATATCTCAGCTCGATGGCTCCCTTCATACACTCAGCTGAGTCGTCGTCAAAGGAGTAGGGCTCCTGAGGTCTCGTTCCCCCAGCGTGGTTTCTCAGAAGGGGAGTAAAGATGCTGAACTGGGTCCACCTGGTTACAAGCTCTGCATCGGCGTGATCTCCAAATCCTCCCGTGTCTCCACCGGAGTAGAGGAAGCCGCACATGCTTAAGCCCGGCATCTGCTGGATATTCAGAAGGATATGAGACCACCAGGACTTGTTGTCTCCAGTCCATATACCTCCATACCTGTGGGCCCCTATACTGGATGCCCTGCTGAAGAGAAGGGTTCTCTCCTCCGGCCTGTTTCTGGCAAACCCCTCGCTGGCCGCTCTGGTCATATTGTATCCGTAGAGGTTGTGAACCTCATGGTGGTTTATCCTTCTTCCATCCCTGTCCCTGTGCCAGAACTTCTTGTAGTCCTCCTCCCTGTTGGAGAGGCCTGCAACCATATCTTTAAACTTAAAGAAGGAGTAGATATCCAGATTCTCCCCTTGGGAGGCTTTAATCTCCTCTATTACCTCCTCCAGATGGTCCGGGGTGTAGAAGAGGGCCGGCTCATTCATATCATTCCAGAACCCCTCTATCCCCGCATCTGTAAGCCTGGTGTAGAGGTCTCCCCACCACCTTCTTGTATCGGGATTGAGGAAGTCCGGGAAGGCACAACGTCCTGGCCATACAGCTCCCACAAAGGTATCCCCCTCATCTGTGGTGCAGAAGTATCCCTTCTCCTCCCCCTCCTCATAGATGTCGTATCCCTCCTCTATCTTCACCCCTGCGTCGATAATAGGGATAAGCCTTATCCCCCTCTCCCTCATCCTCTCCACAAACTGAGGAAACTTGGGAAACTTATTTTCATCCACGGTGAAGTCCTTGAAATCCACCATATAGTCTATGTCCAGGTAGACGGTGTCGCAGGGGATTCCCCTCTCCCTCATGGTGTCTACAACCTGCTCCACCTCCCCTGCATTGAGGTAGGACCATCTGCACTGCTGGTATCCAAACCCCCACTTGGGAGGGATGTAGGATCTTCCCACAAGCTCCCTGAAGTTCTTAACTATTCTATTCTTATCCTCCCCCTCTATAATATATATATCTACATCTGTAGTTGGGATCTCTATCTCCAAGATATCCCTGTGGGTAAATCCCGCATCTATCCTGAACCTTCCCGGATAATCTATAAATACCCCGAAGGTCCCTCTTCCGTCTACAATAAAGAAGGTATGAGCCCCGTAGAGACTTCTCTTTCCCTCGGTATGTTCATAGTCATCTGTGCAAAAACTTATATACTCCCTTCCCCTCTTATTCATTCCCCCCATATTTTCACCCAGTCCGAAGATGATGTCATCCCTGTCCATAGTATAGGTAAGGATAAGTTCCTTTCCCTGGGAGATATCCTGAAGGTATTTTAAAGGTTCATCCTTTGTCTCCTTCAGCTCCCTCATTACTACTGCTTCGGTGTCATAGGGTTTCCCATACCTGTATAAACTTATATCATCACTTATTTTATATACTGCCATCCTGCTTCCCCCTTTTTTCCTGGCACTCCGCCTTTAAACCTGCATACTGTCTGCCCTTTCCCTAAAACGATTCTCCCGCTGTAAACTTATCATCCCTTATAGGGAATAATTTCTTTCTGAAAGATACCGCCTCCCTGATAGGTTCCCTTTAAAAGACAAACGTTTGCAATTCCACTATTAAGAATACTTCCAACTCCTCCAGATGTCAAAATTCTTTTTCTTCCAAGGAAAATTTCCTGGGAGGAGTATATTAATATTCAGGGAGGGAAAAGGAGGAGAATATGGATATTTCCAAGATTATTGACTGTGATGCTGTAGGCTGTATCTATAACAGAGATAAGCAGTGCCATACCTTTGCTATTAATATTGGTGATGATCTGCCCGTGTGTGATACCTTTATGCGAAGCAACGACAGGGGTGGATTTGATAGTGTAACTGGAGGAGTTGGTTCGTGTAAGGTTAATAACTGTGCCAACAACAAATCCTTTGAGTGTACCTGTGACGGGATACACATGCATCTTGTTGGAAACCACGTAGACTGTATGAACTTCACTAAAAAATAATTTTTTATCTCCCTTCCCCTTAAAGGTTCTCCTGCTCAATCGGGAGAACCTTTTTATAAGTGATGAATTATAATTTATAGAGGATGACATTATAATAAATAGATGATTATAAATTTTTTTAATCTCTTCACACTTCTGCCTCAAAAATAGGTTAAAATAGATAGATCCAGAGAGGAGAGAAGCCTCTTATAATTTTTAGATGATTAATGAAAGGATGGATAGATATGAAGGCTTACCTATATGACAGATTAATGAGTACCATTGAGAGAAGAAAGCTCCAGAAGATAAGGAAGCTCCTTCTCTGCAGCATCGGAGGAAGGGTTGTAGAATTTGGAGCAGGAACGGGGGTTAACTTTGCCCTCTATCCAGAGGGAGCAGAGGTCGTTGCCATAGAACCAGATAGATCCCTGAGAGAGGAGGCAATTAAGAAGGTAGGGGATAGAAGTATTCAGGTAGTGGATGCCTCAGCAGAGGAGCTCCCCTTTGAGGATGATACCTTCGACCATGTGGTTATCACCCTGGCTCTCTGCACCATACCAGATCCTGCAAGGGCCATTGGAGAAGCAAAGAGGGTGTGCAGGAAGGGAGGTACCCTCCTTATTCTGGAGCATATAAGGAATGAAAATAAACTCCTTGCCCTCCTTCAGGATATCCTCACTCCCCCGTGGAAGGTCTTTGCTATGGGGTGCCACCTCAACAGGGATACCCTCTCCCTCATAGAGGAAAACAGCTTTGAGAGGATATCCCTCAACTACTTCTTTGGGAGAAACTTTGTATGGGGAAGCTATAGAAACATCAAGTAGCTGCTATGATCTTTTAAAGTAAGGGAGCTCTTGGAGCTTTTTATCATCACTTACTTATAGAAAATGTTCATTTCTTGTCTCGTGAAAAGTAAGCACTTTTAGTTGCTAGACTTTCTTAAGTAACCCCAAAAAACTCCGGCAGTTGTCGGAGTTTTTTGGTTTAGAAAATCTAGAGGTATTAAGTTACCGACCTTTATAAAAAGGATAGTATAAGGTCAGAGAGGGTGGTACGCTACTCTCCTTTTATCATCCTCCAACAGTTATAATCCTTCCTCCACCAAACTCCAAATCCAAAGTAGTTGCAATTGAAACTAAAAAATGTTAGAATAGTTGCAATTGAAACTAATTTAGAATTTTTTAGGAGGTACCCCATGATTAAGCACTTAAGGGATCTGAAGATCACCTATTACATACTGCTTCTACTATTTATCTTAACCTTTATAGTTTCTGCTCTACTGGCATACTACACCCCCTATTCCGGGAGGGGGTTTGTGGAGTATAAACTCTACCCGGTCTACAGCAGGATAGGAGGGGAGATAGAGGAGATCTATGTAGAGGACGGCCAGGAGGTAGAGGAGGGGACCCCCCTCTTTAAGCTGGACAATACCAAGCTTCAGCTGGATATAGAGGAGCTGAGGTACAAGTACAGGGATGAGGAGAACCGTTTATCCGCCCTGGACTACAGGATCCTTGAAGCCAGGAAGGAGGTTCTCAAAACCAGGGAGAAGCTCGAAAAGGCAAGGGTCAACTACCTGAGATACAGGGAGCTCTATATAGATGACCTGGTTGCCAAAGCTGAGTATGAGGAGTATGAGCTGGCATATGACACAGCCAAGAGGGAGCTGGAGATAGCGGAGCTTTCAGTAGATTCCCTCAAGAAGGAGAGGGGGAAGACCTCCACAGAAAACGAGGTCTTAAAGTCCCTTGAAGCCAGAATAAAAAAGGCGGAAAAGGATTTGAAGGACACAGTGGTAAGAGCCCCTGCCAGAGGAGAGGTCTCCATCCACCAGCTATATAGAGGTCAGATAGTCAATGGCAGCAAGAGCTATGGCTATGTATATAATAGAGAGGATATGAATGTCTATGTGGATTATATGGAGAAGAGTCTCATCAACCTAAGGAACGGTCAGAAGACCCTGGTAACCTTTGATTCCATCCCCGGAAAGATCTTTAAAGGTCATGTGATTAAGACCACCAACCACCTTAAATCGGGATACACCTCTCCAGAAAGCCTTCAGGAGATAAAGGAAGATACCAGGTGGATCAGAACCACCGGAAGGGGAAGGGTGAGGATTATTGTGGATGATCTTCTCCCGACAGAGGCGAATATAAGCTCAGGATCCAAGGTGGCTGTAGGAGTCCTCCATGAAAAACACAGTATCCTCTCAGGAATAACCCACCTCTGGATGAAGGCAGTCTCTGCTGCAAACTTTATCTATTAAGGAGGTTCCCATGAGAGAAGAGAAGGAATTAAAAAATCTTTTTAACCGAATATTATTTGCAAGTGTTTTGGGACTGGTAACAGCACACCTATCCCACTTCAATAACCCATTTTTTATCTCATTTTTCTCTGTTATGATTACCATGGCTCTGAAAAGATACAGTATTGGGATCCTCCTTGAAAAAATATCAGCAATATCCACCGGTATTACTTTAGGAGTTGTCGCAGATGAAATTTTTCTTCCCTTTCCCCATCTGGAGAGCCTACTGGTATATATAATTTTTCTCACGACCTTAAAGCTCTTTGCCCATGACTACAAAACAAATACAGTGCTTCTCTTTAACTTCTCCTTCATGTATACCTCTATATATGGTAGTTATCTGGAGGCAGCATTTGATTCTGAGGTCCTGCAGTACTTCTGGGAGTTGATTTGGGTATTTATTATAGTTACTGTTACATTTAAGTTATTCCCAAGTAATATAAGTGTAGAGGGATCTAAGCCTCTGAAAAAATCCAGAGTTAAAAATTGGGAGCTCTATTTTTTTTCATTGGTTCTTTCACTTGTCTGGAATTTCTCCATGCTATTTGAATTTAGGTTTGCTTTTTTTGCCTATGTAGTACTGATATCTATCTTCATAGGATTCGACACTGGGAATATGGAGTATAAGGCTATAGAAAATATAAAAACTCACTTTAAAGCCTGTTCAATTGTCAGCATATTCAGTTTATTTTTCTATGGTATGGTTAAAAATATACTCCTCCTCTCCCTTGGGTATCTTCTGGTATTTATCCCTATTATTCGTAATGCTGTATATCCTAAAGATTCCAAAAAGGTATATGGAAACTTCTCCTTAATTTCTGGGTTGATAGTACCATTTACCCTCTATATTAACTTAGATGGGGCAGCAGTATACAAATGTCTTTTAAGGTCTACTATGATAACTCTGAGTATGTTATTAATACTTTTTATTTTAAAGCTTATACCTTATAATAGGTTATCTTAACTAGTGATTTAATGAAAGGACGGCTAACTTGAAAAAAAAAGAACTCATTCAGACTGTTGCAATTATCTATAGATATCAGGTAATGCTTTTAAACCAGAGACTTTCAAAGTATGAGGTGACCACAGGGGTGGCTCCCTTCCTACTCTCTATAGATACCAATCCCGGTACCTCTCTCATCTCTTTAAGCAAGGAGCTCTTTATAGATAAAGCCACAACCACCAAGGCTGTAACCAAGCTTATAAAGGGAGGCTTTATAGAGAAGGTGGCGGACCCTGCCGACAGAAGAGCCTTTAAGCTCTACATCACTCCCAGGGGAAGGGATATATGCAGAGAGGTAATTAAGGAAGCTTCTTCCTTCAGAGAGGAGATCCTAGAGGGGTGCTCCCAGGAGGATTACAAAACCACCCTCAAGGTTCTGGACAGGGTCTTTGAAAATATGAGAAAGATGGCCTCCCAGTAGTGAAGATAGCTTTCAAGAGGTGAAGTAGTAGATCTCCTTTGAAGGAAAACTCTCCCCCCCTCTGTATAAGAAGGTGACTAATTAAGGAGAGTGATCGACCATGAAAAAACTTTTTTTTATAGTATTTATCCTGATACTTGGATCTCCTGTCCTTGCTGACAATGGTGGGGAGGATAAGCGGGAGGTCTATGGGCTCTATGATATCTACTGGCAGACCAACAGGGCTACAGCCAGCGGAATCGATATGGATGAGGAGCAGCTGGAAAGGGCTACAGAGATTATAAATGAGTGGTTTTACCTTATGAAAAAGCTGGAACACAAGAAGCTGGGTTATATAATTGAGATCGATAGGCTCATGGCCAGGGATAATGAGACCAGGGACTATGAGGGGATCAGGAAGTATATCGACAGTATCAAGGAGATTGAAGTGGAAGGGGACATACTTACAGATCGCTACCAGAAGAGACTGAAAAAAGAGGTAGACCTTGATAAGATCCAGAGTATGCATTAATAAAAAATTTTCCACGCCAAATGGCATCAGCTTTTTTTACGAAATAGACTATACTATCTTCAGGCAGGGAGTAGCATCCCGACTAAAAACTTTTTCATAATTATCCCATAAAAAGGCAGCCATTCTCCCAAAGATTTAGGCTGCCTTTTTTATTGTTCTTTTTAGATAAATGTTATATCATATCTATTGGTACAGCGTATTTTTAAAGGGGAGCGAAGATGAAAGATGAAAACAGAAGTGTATTTCTACATAAGGGATAGGAAGGGAAGTTCATACCTATGTGATTTTTTCATAGAGCATGAAACCTCCTATGAGGTCAAGGAGGATAACTGGCACCATATTAAAAGAATTATAGAAAAAAAATATACAAGAGATAGAATTCTTGAGATTTACAATGAAGAGCAGGAGGACTACTCCTTCCACATCAAACCCAAGGATATAGAGGAGGCTTCCCCAGTTTACAGGACGGGGACTACCCCTTGGATAGAGGGGATCTATTTTTCAGACAGGTTTCCTGAAAAGGAGTATTTAGAGGGTAGAGCCAGAAAGATCCACTACAGCAATGACTTTATCTGCTTTCAGGTAGAATGCCTGGACAAGGATGTGGAGACTTCTAAAAAGTTCTGGACAAACCTCTACTCCGACGGAGAGGGGGACACCTTTGAACCCTTTGAGAAGGTCAATATTCTCAGGTGGTAGCTTTAAATTTTATCTTTAACTCAAAAGGAGGGGAGATCCAAGGATCTTCCCTCCCTTTTTTTATCTATTCTTCCAGAAGATAGGTTACATTCCCCTCCACTCTGGAGGCTGGATAGCCTCCCTCCAGAACCTTAATTAGAATCTCCTCCTTCTTTCTGGTGAGGAGAAACACCTTTCTTCTGCACCGGTTTATTGTATCTATACCAAGACTTATCCTGCTGTACCTGTGGTAATCGCACTCTACCGAGGGGACCACCCGTCCAAGAAGATCTATATTGTCTGGAAAGAGTGAGGCTGTGTGACCGTCCTCTCCCATCCCCAGAAGTATTAGATCAAATCCCCTGCCATGCTTCCGAAAAAACTTTTCCACCTCAAACTCATACTCCCTCTTACTCTTCTCCAGGCTCTCAAAGTGCTTTACATACCTTATGTTCCCACTGGGTATCTCTATCCTGCTGAGAAGAGTTCTCCAGAGATTCCCGTAGTTGCTCTCTGGGTCCTCTGGGGGAAGGTACCTCTCATCCACCATGAATATATACACCCTTCTCCACTCTATATCGGCCTTGGCCAGAAGCTTAAAGAGAGGTTTGGGGGTATCCCCTCCAGAGAGAGCCACAGTAAACTCCCCCCTCTCCTCTATACTCCTCCTGTACTCCTCCATAAATATCTCCAGAGCCCTCTCATAGAACTTTCTGTGCCCTATCCTCTCCACCATCTATACTTCCTCCATCTCTATACAGTTATCAC
>CAYSGC010000076.1:0-12420 GCA_964430145.1 uncultured Fusobacteriaceae bacterium
ACATAGGTACCATTTTCTGCCACAAAGTAAACATCATCCTCTATCTGCTTGAGGTTCTTTACCAGGTTGTAGTATTGTCTGCCACTGGCACTGGCAAAAAGTATCCCCTTCTCCTTGAGCTTATCAAATACCTCCCAAAACTCCTCATTGATCATATGGTTGTCATCTAGAAGTGTTCCATCCATATCTGTGATTACTAGTTTTATCATGCTGCCTCCCTATCTTTAAAACTAATCTGCGACCTATTATCTGACATTAGTCCGTTAACTCTATTCATATTTCGATAAAACATTATATCATATATCCTTTTCAGATTAAAATAAGTGTGGAGGTTAAAAAAGGATTTATGAATACTTTAAAGTAAATCCATATTAAGAAAATTTAGTAGAGGAGGATTGAAATGGCTTTTTACACCTTTGAATATACCCTTCCAAAGGGATATTATCTAAAAGTTATCGACCACTATGAAGACACTAATCTGACCAGAGCTTACCTCTATAGGGGAAGGCGCTACCTGCAAAAGCTTATAAATGTAACTGAGTTTGAGGAGAACACTCCCAAGCTGGAGATTATAGCAAAATCTATTGATTTTATAGAACAGTTGGAAGAACAGATGAATTCCAGAATCGAGGTAAGATAATATGAGCGGATATAGTTTTTCATACAAGATATATAAGAAGTATATTGTAGACATCTTAGAGCACTATGAGGAAACAGATTATACCAGGGTTTTTATCTACAGAAAAAATGTCATAGGAAGGGATCTCATCGAGATAATGGATTTTCCAACCCATACTGAAAAGTCAGTGATCCTTGACGCTGCATCGGAATTTATAAATGAACTGGAAAAGCTGATCTCCCCGGCCAAATTCTCTCAAAAACTTAACAAGAAGAGGAGGGAGACCTCCAGTAAGACCCCTGGAAAAACTTCTGAAAAATCTATAGAGGATCTATAAGAAAAAAAGACCTTCCCGATAAAAGAAGGTCTTTTTTAATTAAGCAGTTTTTGCCTCCAGCTCCTGGGACTGATTCTTACTCAGTCTGTAGATGGAGCCTATCATGACAAATACACTGATCCACTGAATAGGGCTCAGTACACTCCCGTTGAATACATAGTCGAAGACTATACTGGAGATAGGAAAAGCCAGCTCACATATAGTTGCAACATTGGCTTTTATATACCTAAGTCCATAGTAGTAGAGGAGGATTGCTCCGCTTCCACTTGTAAGACCTATTATCAGAAATATCCCCCAATGTTCCCTTCCCACACTAACAACCTCTCCCAGGCTCCCTGTGTAGATAGAGATAAATAGCATTATTACAGTTGTAAAGGTGTATCTCAGATAAACAGCCGTCCTAAATGATGCATTTTTTAAGGCTCTCTTTCCAAAGACGGTCCCGCTTCCAAAGGAAAAAGCTGCAAACATGGAAAGCACGCAGGCCTTGAGCAGGTTTCCATTATTAATTACCACTGGAAGGCTGAACTCAAAGGTAAGAAAGTATCCTCCCACCAGGGCCAGTGCAGCCCACCCAAGGAAATTCTTCCCAACTCTCTCCCCCAGTATAACTCTCGAAAGAAGTATCGCAAATACCGGCTGGAGCTTCTGAAGAAGGGTAACTACAGTCAGGTGGTGAAACTCCATGAGAAACAGTGCTTTTACAATCGAAAGGGTCCCCAAAGCACCTCCAAAGAGCGCTACCAGAAAAAAGTAGAAAAGATCGCTCTTGGGAAGCTTTCTGGCATTTTCTACCTCTGCCCTTCCAAATAACAAGCTCATCCCAAGAAATGGGATAAGGTGAACCATAAATACAACAAAGGGAACCTTAAAATGAAAGAGTCGTGGAATAAGAGCCACTCCCTCTAAGCCCCAGAGGGCAGCTGCCATACATACAAAGGTCGCTCCCTTCATCTCCCTGCTCTTAAATATATCCATCTTTACCTCCAGTAATTTTGTAATAAAAAAGCCCTCTCAGGGGCTCAAAAACAAGTAATCAAAGTAAAGAATCAATTCATTGTCTCTATCTCATCCAGACTATCACTGTCGGTTCTGGAATTTCACCAGATCAGGAGAGGTTTCTCCTCACGGACTATCACCGTCGGTGGGGAATTACACCCCGCCCCTAAAGACATCTATTTTTTTTCAATTATATCACTCCTGCTGTTCCTTGTCAAAGCCAAAAGACAGCTAAGGTCCATATTTACTAACCTCAACTGTCATGAACTACCAGATATACTGTACTCCTACAAGGGCCACAAGGTAGATCCCTGAACTTGAATCGGACTGAAACTCATCCTTAAACTTGGCATACCTGTATCCTGGCAGCCCCACCTCACCAAAGAGTCTTAGGTCTGGAAGTATCTCCCTGTTGTAGAGTAGATAGGGATACAGTGTAAGTTCCACAGTATAGTCTGCTGCTGTCCCCCCTGAATACTTATCTGTGTCTATACCGACCTCTACAGCAACGGCCCAGTGCCTTGTGAGCTCATGGGTCCACCGTGTATAACTTTCAAGGCCCAGCAGGTAGGTCCCGTTATAGCCCCCATAGTCATAGTACTCATTGTATAGGGTATTAAAGGTCTGGAAACCATACCCCCAGTTGGTTGCAGATATCAGGTTTGCCTCCAGGGAGTACCCGTCATCCCCTGTGGTAAATACTCTGGCTCCCCAGAAATCAAATCCCCAGTAGGTCCCTCCCCTGCCTATGTCCGCATTGGTTCTCACCCTGTACCTGAGAGCCAGCTCACTCTTCTCGTAGTTTCCTCCTGCACTGCTGGGGATATTCAGTTGGTCGTACTCCCACATAAAGCCAAGATCTGTACTCCAAACCCTGTTAAATGCCTCGTACCTTCCCATATTTCTCACAAAACCCATAAGGTTATCCCAGCCGGTAAGGTTTCTTTCACCGCTGCCCAGATCCCTGTCGTAGTAGAACTCCCTCTCTATGTCATACTCAAAATCCCACTCATCATTCAGGGACAGGTACCCCTCAGCAAGTTTCCACTCTATCAGGGAGTAGTCATCGTTGTACTCATACCTTCCATAGTGTTTTATGCTGTTTTGCTCGGGCACCTCCTCATAGAAATTCAGAACCTCTATCCCCCTGGTCTTACCCACCACAGTTTTTTTGGGGAACTCCTCATAGTCTCTCGCATATATTACAGTGGAGAGAAGAAGCATAGTCATCAGTATCCTCAATCGTCTATTCACCTATGTATACCCCCTCTCTGTTAAATCCATCTCTGTCTAAACCATCTATTGTATAACCTCTTCTGTCATACTTACTTCCTGTTTCCAGGTTGTTTCCCTCTATATCCCATCCATCCTTCAATATGGAGGCCGCCGAGTCCTCGTTAGTCTTTTCTGCTCTTCCTCTTCTATCCAGGCCATTCCTGTCGTAGCCCTCCCTATTGTACCTAGTCTTAGTTTCAACGTTTATACCCTCTCTGTTGAAGCCATACTCATCATACCTTTTATGTGTATCCCTGTGCCATCCTCTCACATCAAAGCCATAGAAATCATGCCTCTCACCGTTGAACTTGAAGATCCCCTCTCTATTCCATCCGGCTCTGCTGTACCCTTCCCTGTCATAACCATATCTATTGTACCCCTCATCGCTGTATCCCTCCCGGTCATATCCCCTTCTGTCATAGCCTTCCCTGTTATATCCCCCAATACTGTATCCAGAGGCATCATAGTAGTCCTGGGTTTCCTCATTTAAACCGTAATAGGTCCAGCCGTCACTATTGTACTCTGTTTCCGTATCTCGGTGGATCCCTTCCACACTCCAGCCATCTTCATCGAACCTGGTTCCGGTGACTTTATTATAACCCTCTACATCAAATCCCCTTTCATCATACCTGCTCTGGGTCACTGCATTTACTCCATTAACATCAAATCCTCTGAGGTCTCTTTTATGACCGGTTTCCCTTGAGTTGCCCTCTCTGTTCCACCCCATTTTATTATAGCCTTCAGAATCATATCCCCTAGGATCATAGCCAGCCGAGTCGTAACCAGCCACATCATAGCCATCCCTGTCATAGTAATCCTGAGTTTCCCTGTTTAAGCCGTAATAGGTCCAGCCATCACTGTTGTACTCTGTTCCCGTATCTCGGTGGATGCCCAGCTGATCAAACCCATTCCTGTCGAATCTGCTGCCATCCTCCCAAAACAACCCCTTCACATCAAATCCTCTCACATCGGTAGATAAACCTGTATCCCTATGGATCCCCTCTGCATCAAACCCAAGGTAGTCATAGGAAGTATCTGTATAGGTATTCCATCCATAGGTATCGAATCCCCTTCTGTTTATTCCTTCTGAACTATACCCCTCTACACTGTATCCCTCCTCGTCATAGAGGGACATGGTATGCCAGTTATGCCTCGTTACCCTGTTAAAGCCAGCTTCATTGTAACTGGTGCAACCAGAGAATACTCCTGTGAGAATTATTATGAGAAGGAGGGGAATATAACCCTTCCTGTTGAAAAATACCTCCAATCTGCTCAACCCTGCTGAACCGATGTGTTTGATGAAATTCTGCCTGTAAAAGGTTGTATAGTTCAGACTTTTAAAGGCTCGCAGAAGAAGCCCCCTGGCCACTATAAGGGTGAGAAATGAAGCCAGAAAAAAACCTATCCCGGTAAACTCATCCCCCTTAAGGGTGAAGAGGTATGTAAATATAAAGTTACTCAGAAAGAATAGCATACTCACCAAAAGAGCTTCCATCCTGGCATCCAGATACAGAAATACAGTTATAAAGATGGAGATAAAAACCGTACAGAAGGCTGCAAATATAAATATTCTGAAGAGTTCCAGCAGGTAGAGATCCATCTCAAAATAGTGAAATATGGGTTTTGCCATGAGAGCAAAGGAGAGACATATGAAAAATTGAAGCTCCATGCAATAAAATGTCTCCTTCTTTAAGATGGACATCATATTTGCCAGGCTCCTGTTTATCTCATCCATGGTTCCCCTGTATGAAATGTGTGCATAGTAGGTCTTGTAATCTGGGAAAAATTTAGTCTCCAAAAATACAACGAAGTAAACCATGCTGGGGATAGTTATGAAGAATGCATAGAAGAGAGCTGCCTCGTAGAAGGGAGCTGTTCTAAATGTACTTGAGATAATATAGCTATCCCCCTTAAACCAGTTGATAAAAAGGTGCACCCATACTCCCAGGGTATAAAATAAGCCTGTAAAAAACAGCGAGGTGTACCCCTTGAGATACCTTAAAAATGCAAACTCACTACTCTTCCTGTCTGTAAAGGTAGAGAGGAGATTGTAGGATAGGAGCAAAAATGTCAAAAACATCCCCACTGTATATGCAAGAAGAAGGTTAGTTGAGGGGATATTGTCGGTTACCTCTACGGGCATCCTTCCCAGAGTTACTCCCAGGATAACAGCAAGTACATTCCCCGCTATATAGGAGTAAGCAACAAAACGATAGTTTTTGAGTACACTGACAAAACTCATACATACCCAGGAAGCCCCCAGAAGGGTAAAGAGTGTCGTGGCCAATCCCTTGTAAAACAAGTTTAGGGGAGAGGCACGAAAGTAAAACTTGGCTACCAGGAAGGAAACTATGATCACCAGCTTCATTATCCCTATGAAGGCTCCCCTCAGTTCATGGGTCTTTTTCTCATATATGCAGTCGGAGATATACCTTGTGACTATATACTGCCAGGGGCTCACAAGAAGCTGGGAAAAGATAAAGGAGTAGACTACAGTAGCCATAAAAAGTATCCTTTCGCTCCTGAGAACTATATAGCCCTTGGCTATAAACAACATCAGATTAAGGCTGATTGCAGTTATTATCCAGGGCCCTGCGCTTATCAGTGTTGAATAAGCTATTGCTTTCAAATCTCCAAAGGTACTCTCACTCTCTGAAAACATCTTTCTAAGTTCAAATCCTATTCCTGCCATGTATCCTCACCCAGCCTCTCATAGATCCTTTTATACCTGCTTATACTTTTTTCCCGCAGGTAGTATTCCTTCACAATCCTTCTTCCGTTTTCCCCAAGCACCCTTAACCTCCCCCTATTTTGGTAGAGTTTTACAATCGCTTCAGCAAAGGCTGTATATGACGTGGGAGGAACTACTACCCCTGCCTCTCCTATCTCACTTTTTTCAGTGAGTATCTCCCTGCAGTTTCCCACATCTGTTGCTACTACAGGGATCCCAGTGGCCATCCCCTCTAGGATACACAGGGGCTGCCCCTCTGAGATAGATGTTAAAAGGAGGAGATCCAAGAAGGAGTAGTATTTATCTACATCTGCCTCCCCTGTGAACTCCACATACTCATCCATCCCCAGACCTCTTACAAGGAGCAGGCACTCCCTGTAGTAATCCTCATTCTCATCTGTGGGACCAATGAGATAAAATCTTGCATTATGCACCTTCCTCTTGGCTACCTTTATAGCCTTCAGCATCATCTTTACATCCTTTATGGGAACTACTCTCAGCACTGCTCCCACATTAAATCCATCTCGATCTTCCCGTTCTATTTCCTCAAACCTTTCAATATCCACACCGTTGGGAATAACCTCGCACTTCTCTGGAAGCGCTCCAGACTCTATCTGAAATCTTTTATTGTAATCAAAGAGGGAGATTACCCGGTGGGAATAGTGATATGCCACCCTTGAAAGGTAGTAAAAAAACTCTACCCATATCTCTTTAAAGTTTTTTTCTATCCACGGGGCATTGAGGATCTCCTCCTCCCTCTCCCTTGGGTATATTCCGTGTTCCGTAAGGATAACCTTACCCATCCCTCTGTAGCCTGCCACAGAAGCTATGAATCCGGCATATCCCGTGGCCAATGAATGATAGATATCTGCCTCTGGGATCTCCTCCTCCATCAGGGCGAAGAGGTTTAAAAATATATTACGGTAGGTCCAGTAGAATATATTATAGTTTGTATTCTCATATCCTTTCCTATAATGGCTCTCTAGAGCCCTCCAAAACAACTTGCTGGCCACAATTTCAAAGGGGTTACCGAAACCTTCCCCTACAACTCTGTCCATAATCTCAAGGGATTTTTCAGGAGCTATACTCTTAAAATCCATAGCCTCCTCTATCTCGCCCTCCCACTCCTTCCTCTTGAAAAGGTTATTTCTCGCAATCCTCAGGGAGGAGGCATCCAATTGAGGATTTAAAAGAATATTCCTCACCTCTGTTACATTTTCCGGAAGCACATACTTTCTGACAGCAAACTCCTCGTTTGGAATAAGGCAAAGGAGGATAAACTGGTGCTCTCTGTTGGATCTTATAAAATCATCTACCCACGAGGAAACTCCCCCTACGACATAGGGATAGGCCCCTTCACATATCATACATATCTTAGCCATCTTAGGCCACCCCCTCTCCCTCCTGAAGAAGCCCTTGAGATATAGCACTTGCCTCCTCTGGAAATCTATTTTTCAACTCTAAAACTCTCTCATAGTGATTTCTTTCATGGTAAAACCTCATTGCAAACTCAATTATATCCAGAGATGGCTCTGCAGCCAGCAGCCTTTCCAGCTTTACCTCGCAGGCCTCCAACCTGAAGGTGTCCTTTAGCAGGTGTAGCTCCTCCAAAACATACTTCCCCTCTGAAAATTTTTCAAGGAGAGCCAGGGCTCCCTCCTGATAGAACTTCAATATCTCACCCTCTAAAAGTCCCGACCTTATATACTTCATATAGGAGTAAAGGACCTCTTCAAACTTCCCCTCCAGCTCTCCCAGAAAGATCTTCTTCTGAATGGTCTCATCTATTCTGTTCAGCTCTGTGGCAGCATAGTGAATAACGTCTATATCCTCATCTAAAAGAGCCTTCTTCAGCACCTCCACCTTAAAGGAGAGTTCAGGGGGATTGAAACTCATAAGAAACTTCTTCTTCTCCCTGGAGCTTCCTGTATAAAGCCTGTCATAGGCACCTATCATCCCCAGTTCTGCTGACACATCTATATACTCCAGCTCCCTTCTGTTCTTAAGGTAGCTCCTTAAATCCACTGTTTCCTCTACCTCGCTATAGTGGCTTTCCCTTTCAGGAAGAAGCTCCAGAAAAAGCAGCCCGCCAAAGCCTACCCCTGGAAAGAGTATTATAAGTACATCGAAATAGTTTATATCCCTTTTGAATCCAGTCTCATTTGTAATCCAAAATGCTCCTGCAAGTACCAGGTGGTATATCCAAAAGATCTTTAAGGTCATATCGTGATAGTAAGCGGTCTTCAATATTAGGTAGAGATCTAAAAGAACCATTACAGCCAAGATTATTTTATATATTATCCTTTTCATTATGCACCTCCTAGAAGTATTTCTCCCTCTTTCCTATGAAACTTTATTAGATAGAGGCTGTAGTCATGGGTTGAGTCTATCAGGTAGAAGTCTCCTCCTTTGACATCCTTTATCCTTTCCCTCCTTACCCTTACAAGGGTATTGATGGTCCCCTTAAACCCCTTAAAGTTGATCCTGATCCGCTCTCCGAACCTTCCATAGTCCATCTCCACATCCTCCATCCCCATATATCTCTTGGTTACTTCCATCTGTAACTGCGGCTCCAAAAGGGGGAAGCGGGTGTTTATATCATCAAAGATAGATTCATAGTTCCCCTTCAGTTCCTCCCAGGAAAAACCTCCTCCCCTGTCCATGTACAAGATATCATCTGGATGGATAAAGTGGGAAACCATTCCGTAGGTTGCTATCCCGTTATAGATACTCCACATAACATCATTACTGGGGAATAGTCCCCAGGAAAATCTAGGAAGAGAGTAAAGCTCAGGGTAATCGGGATCTCTTTCCACTTCCTGCAGGAGCACCCCTCTTTCATCTCCCGCAGTATATAATCCGCTGAGGCTTCTGAGATCTGGGAAACTTTTTATTAAAGCAGCTTTCCCCTCCCTCGTAAGAAGGTTGGTGGGAGGAACATAGGAGTAGATCCTCACATCCTCACCGTAGAGATCATCTACCAGCTCCCTCAGTTTCTTAAAGGCCGAGAGCATATTTTCCTCGCTCTCCCAGGATTTATAACCGTGCTTTTCAAAGTCTATCCCTCCGTCCAGTGCAAGGGAGAGGTGATTGTAGCCGTGCACTCCAAGCTCTCCTCCATTCTGAAAGAGTTTTCTTCCAAGGTATCCCTGGTCCTCCCTGTGAACCTGAAAGAACTTATCAAGTTTTTCCTTCTTGACCTCATCGCTATACTGCCCTATTAAAAAACCTGTATATCTTATATTCTGTCTCTTGCCAATACCCTCCATATCCTTCCACCAGATATTTTTAAAGAAACTTCGGGTCTTCATTCGGTACTCCCTGTAGAGCTCTTCATCCCTTCCGTTTGGAAGGGGAGCTGGAAAGTCATCCAGATGAACAACCTTGGAGTTGAATATAGGCATTATAAAGTAATCATTTCCATAGGCAATGAGCTGGGATAGCACCCCTCTTGCTATCTTTCCTTCAAAAAGGGTTGTGTTGGCGCTCACTATCCTTCCCCTTCCCACCTCTCTCTCCCATATTATTGGGGTAGCATAGTTATCCGCTGCTACCACTTTGACATCTGTAAGGAGATCAACATCCAGGGAGGCCCCTGGCATCATCTCCGCGCTGGGGTTTATATCCTCCAGTCCCGGAAAAAACTTCTCCTGAAAAACTATTCCCTCTGTCTCTATATAGTTTCTGCTTCCTGCTACTCCCATCAACAGATTAAATGGACTTAGGGGAATGGTTGACAGAAATATCAGATTTCCTCCCTCCTCTAAATACTCCTTAAGCAGGTCAAAGTTATCCCTAGACATTCCCCTGTAGGAACTGCACATCACTATAATGCTGGCATACTCCTCTACTCCCTTTAACTCCTCTAGGATACTCCTCTCATCATAGTCAACCTTGGAAAACTTAAAGGCCTCCGTCAGATTTTTATAGACTCCTCCCTCCCTCTCTGTATCCTTGTAGAGGAGCAGGTGTTTTTGAGGAACCTCTATCTCCAGGGTTCCGTCCCCTGCCTCTTCCATCTGAAACTCCTCTATCTGCTTCAGTGAGTAGTGTTCACTCATCTCCGTTGTTCTCATATACTGAAATGCTCCTACTACAATCAGTATCACTACCATAAAGTAACTAAATCTCATAAAAATCAATCCCCTCTAGGACCTTCCCCAGTTTATCTACAAGCAGTCCCTTGTTCTGAACTTCTGTCGCAGGAAAGATAAACCTCACCACCCTTTCATCCATTCCCACAACGTCCTCCTCCCGGACTCTTCCTTTTATTTTACTGTGGACCTCAAGGGGTGTTGCCCCTCCGTGGTTTCCTTCAAGAGCCAGAAACTCCATCTTAAAGAGTTTTTTCCTGTTGTTTTCCTCTTCAAGACGTCTGTTGAAATGTTTCATCCTCAGGATCCTTGTCCCCTCATACATATTTTCCACTTCTTCCTCATGCTGCCTCCTGATCGCCCTTGCCAGAGATCTGTTGAGCCAGTGGGATATCACCTTAAACATCTCAAAGGTGTACCTCTCCTGGACGCTGAAGCTGAGCCTCTCCACATTGATAAAACCTATTATCCTTCCCTCGGCCACTACTGGGGCTATATATACCGGTGTATTCCCCTCTATATCCAGAGGAAAGGCCAGGGCTTTCCCTGCGTCTATAACCTGCTTATGCGCCTCCCCCTCTTTTATCTGAAAGAAGCTCGGCAGTCTTCCGTTTCCAACCTTCACCTTCAGTCTGGCAAAGTTTTTTTCCGGGTTGTAGCTGTAGATGGAGATTACATCACACTCTATAAACTGCTTGATATTTAATATGGTTTTTGTAAATATCTCCTCTACCCCCATCTCATCCAAGGAAGAGGTGAGGTGGTGGAGGGTCAGTATACTCTCCCTGCTGTTTATAATCTGATTTTTTAATCTGCTGTTGGTAAAGGTGAGCTTGATGTTGTTTCTCTTCTGCCTTGTGAACCCCTTCTTGAGCCTGCTTATCTCATCTTCCATATGAATAATCTTTTCGTCGGTGGTATCCCTTAGCTTTCCTATAAAAAGTGCTGTAAAGAAAAACATGAGAATAAACTTTGAATACTCAAAGGAGGCAAAAAAGATTATGGGATCCCTTTCTACATTGAGATAAGCTAAAAAGTAGAAGAAGGTTGCAAAGATCACCCCAAAGGTACTGAGATAGGTCCCGTATCTCATGGATATCACCGCTACAACTATCAGCAGGGGGTGGAGGTTTAACTCCAGAAAGCCATGCTTAAATGGAGACAGGTAAAAAAATATAAAATAAACCAGCCCAGTATAGATAAAGCTTTCTGCAAAGCAGTAGAATGACCTGCTCTTAATCTCCCCTTTAGTTTTTATATTCATAACCTTCACCATCCCCTTCAGTCAAAGGAAGCCTTATAGGCTTCCAACTAATCATAATTTATATAGTAGTAATAGGTATCCACTGTATCTAAAAATACACCGTCAAAACCCGCTTCATCTATCCTGGCTATATATTCCTCTATAATTCTATGCCACTCTTTGTGCCAGTATTTTACGACATAGTTCCCCTCCCACCTTGGGTTCTCCTCACCCAGCCACTCTGGGGGATTATCACTCCACCTCTTCTTCCAGTAGTGCCTGTAGTCCTCTGCCTCCCCTATACTCAGGTAGGAGATCACAAGTCTTCTCCCTCCGTTCCTCTTATACCTTATCCTTTCAATATCCTTCACTGTAAGGGGCTTTCCCTTAAAGAAGGCATCTATTACAAGAAGATCGAAGTTTGTTTTGGCAAGGGTATCTACATACTCCCTCTTGCTCCTATACCTCTCGGGGTTTAAGAGGTAGAGAAAGTTTTTTACATCCTTCAGTTCTTCTATGTCCTCTGTATTTTCATAGGGTATCTTGCTATTTATCTGGGAGACCTCCCTGTTGGGAACATTGTAGTTTATAAACCCCGCCCTTTTGGCCTCCCTGTCCGAGGTCCAGCTATTCCAGAAAGTTTTTGTATAGTTGGTTGTAAATACAGCTAACCCCTCACCCCTTACTTCCTTCAACCTCTTCTCCAGAAGGTTTCTGTAATCTCGCGGGCTTCTGCTGTTATACTCTGGATTTCCGTAGTAGATGGATTCCTGGGATATGCCGTCTATCCCCAGAAGCCACTCCTCCATGAGCTCTGCATCCTTATAGTATAGATCCACAGCATTTTGCTGAATTACTATCCTTTCCTCTGGAAGTTTATCTCCGATATACCCGATTAATCTCCTCATCTCATCTCTGTAGTCCACTTCTCCACCAAACCCCTTAAAACTTCCTAAAAATATCATAATAATTACCAGTATAATCTGTCTTTTCTTCCCCATAAACACTCCCTTCCCTATTATTACTTCATACATAAATGACCAACACTTTCCTTTTTTAATGTGCGCCAATAAACATTTACACAATGCCCTTTCTGTGCTATCTTATAGTATAGAAAAATCA
>CAYSGC010000077.1:0-8596 GCA_964430145.1 uncultured Fusobacteriaceae bacterium
TCTTTCATTCTTTGCTCACCCAAAGAACGAAACAAGAAAGGGTGCCTCTGTCAGAAAAAGACTACTCCATAATCAAAGAAGTCAGGTTTAGGAAACTCAGATTTCAGATAGTAATCTGAGTACTAAAAATTATATTCAGAGAAATCTTCATTGATTTTTAGCAACTCGCTTCGCTCAAACAGTCGATTATCTTTTTAGACTTCTTTTTCATATTTCGCCTATGTTTTTTCTGAATGAGGATTAAAAACCTTGTTTGAGAAGATAAGTAAGTGTTATATAATCTGTTGAAGCATATAAAAATATTAGATTGATTTTTTTAGATGTTTGAAGAAGAAAAGATGAACTATAAAAGATATATAAAAGATTTTATCCGCATATAAATGAGTTAGAAAAAATTATTTAATTAGGTTGGTGAGAGTATGAACAAGTGTATTTATTTAGGAGAAGCTTCAGAGGATCTAAAATATAATAGCGAAGAACACATAATACCAGCAGGTTTAGGAGGGATGCAAAAACTTCCTAAAGGTTATGTTTCAGATAAAGTTAATAACATATTTTCAAAGTATGAGTTGAAGGCAATGAGATATTCTTTACTTACAGGGAATAGAATGAAAAATGGTCCTGGAAAAAGAGGAAGTCAAAATGTAAAAAAACAGAAGAATCAAAAAATTCAAATTCTTAAAGATGAGAGCAGTGGTCATAATCATTTCCTGTTAGGGTATGTATTTTCAGGTAAATCATATGTTTTACCACAAATGTCTTGTGTTTTTGATTTTGTTGATAATTCAATGTCAGTAAATTATATTGTAGATAATGATAAAGTAGAAAATTACAATGAACACTTTTTAGAATTTAGAAAAAAGTTAAATGAATTTCTATTTGACAAAAAAAGGTCTTTTATGTTTATCAAAGATGAGTTTCAAGAACTTGAGAATAATATCAATATAGGTTTTTATAAAGGGAAATGGTATTTGTCAAGTAATATACTCCTGTTTGATATAAATAAAATAGCTGATAAAATTATGTCTTATTCATTTAGCAATATATCCCTATCAAAAAAAGGTTTAAAAAAACAAGCTGTTAAAGAGATAGGAAAAATAGAATTCCGCCATAGACAGCCTAT
This sequence comes from uncultured Fusobacteriaceae bacterium, assembly GCA_964430145.1. GTDB lineage: Bacteria > Fusobacteriota > Fusobacteriia > Fusobacteriales > Fusobacteriaceae > Propionigenium. Next base: position 1,124 of record CAYSGC010000077.1, read on the forward strand.
TGATATTACAGATAATTCTTTTGGGTTCATTTTTGCAAAGACGGCTTTTAATGCATTAGCATATCTTAAAGGTCAGGAGTTTGCATTGTTGAGTATTTTTGATGAATTACGTAACGATATAATCGAATGCAATGATATGTATTCTTACCTTATACCGGGCAAAATACACGATGAAATATTTACTCAACATATAGATAAAGTTCCAGATAATGCTCATTGTGTGTATATTGTATCTGCTGATAATGTTATCTATGCATATGTAACTTTATATAATGAATGGCATGCACATATGATATTAACTAATAAATATTCTGGAGATAGTTTTGCAGCCGGCTTTGTATGTGATTGGAAAATTAAAAGAGAGTATACAATTAAATATTAGACGGATGGTACTTTGCGTAATAAAGAAAAAGTGACATCTTCCGGCCGCAGGCAGACGTCTAACTTCACAGAAGGTGCCTGCTTCGTTTCGTCCTACAGAATAGGTTCAATCTTGAACCAGTAAAAAGAAACGGAAAATATGACTTTACCCGCAAAGTCCATTGCCGGAGGTCTTGAACTCTTGGTTACTTCTGTTTCAAGACAGAAGTAACATAAGAACTATTAATAAAAAAGCCGCCTTAATGGCGGCTTTTCTTATATTAAAACCTCTTCCCCTCTTTTTATAAGAGTAGGTTTAACTTTTTTAGCTGTAATTTTATCTGTAAGGATGATAAGCATATCTCCCCCGATCATCTTCGTGCTTCCCTTTGGAATTATTTCCTCTTCCCCTCTCTGGATACCAACGATGAGACACTTTTCCGGCCAGGAAACTTCTGAAACTTTCTTTTCCTCAAAATGAGAATCAGGGCCTACTGGAATAACTATTGTAACTTTTTCTTCTTCCTCTTCTCCTAATTTTTTCTCTTCATTATTTTTAAGCATATTTGCTAAAAGAGTGTCGTATATAGGTTTCATTCCTATAATTTCGCTTATTAAGAAGGTTGCCATACTGACTGTTATCAGTGGAAAGAAATGGCTGAATGAACCTGTCATCTCCAGGATGAGGACTGTACCTGTAATAGGAGCCCTAACAACTGCTGTAAGGTAGGACGCCATTCCGAGGATTACGAAATAAATTACATATCCCTCCTGGTATCCCATAAAATCTACAAGGAACATTCCGTAAATTTTTCCTAAGATAGCTCCAAGTACCAGTATAGGAAGGAAGATTCCACCAGGTATTCCAGAGGAATAACAGATGAGTGTAAATAAAAACTTCCCTATTAGAAGGAGCCATAATTTTTTGTAAGTAAAGTTTTTGGCTATAATCTCTTCAGCGAGATGGTGCCCTCCTCCAGTTATATCATAGAAAAAGGTTCCCGCTAAAAATGCAATGATAATAATTATAATAGGTCTTATTACAGCTGGCAACTTGATGTTGCTATAGATATCTTGAAATTTTATTATTCCGTTGCTAAACATCTTACCTGCAAAGGTAACTATAAGAGCAAAAACAATAATTAAAAAATAATCGTGAAGATCATATGCACTGTTGACATGGAATTGGAATGTAGGCTTGAGCCCAAAAAAGTATTTGGATACAAAATCTGCTACTACAGATGAAATCATTACGCAAGTAATGAGTACTGGAGACATAAACTTGTGCAGCTCTTCGATAGCAAATATAACTCCCGATAGTGGGGCGTTAAATGCTGCAGCTAATCCCGCACTAGCTCCGCAAGAGACTAAATATTTTCTCTCTAAATCCTTTCTTTTAAATACCCTGAATACACCCTTTCCAACTTCAGCTCCCAGCTGAACAGAAGGACCTTCTCTCCCCAGTGAAAGACCTGCCCCAATTGCGAGAACTCCACCAAAGAACTTAACTACCAGTTCTCTAAACCATCTAAACCTTAACTGTCTTATAAGAACGCCCTTTACCTGAGGAATACCACTTCCCTTGGTCATAGGAAAGTAAGTGATAATTACCCCTAGGGTAAGGGATAAGATAACTATTCCCAAAGCAGTCAGAGCAATATTTTCAAGGGTGAGGTTACTTCTTAAACTATCAAAGTAATCGTGACGAATCTTTCCAGCATAATTTAATGCTAACCTGTAAGAAACTACAATAATACCAGAAAAAAGTCCCACTAGTCCTCCAAAACAGTATAAGCCCAAGTTTTTCTTCTGCCAAACTTCTAATGCATCCCCTATAGTACTTTTGTGCATAAACCCCTCTCGCCTCCAGTAAAATTCGATTTAACTAAAATAACGTTGATATTATATCACATCAAACAATTTGTAGCAATATAAACCATTTTTATTTGTAAAATTTCAAAAAAATAGGATGTAAGGCTGATTTTAGAAGAGTGGTGTTCAGTATAGATTAAAAAAAAGGACCGCCCATAGGGCGATCCGAAATTTTTTATACTCCCTCTATATGTCTCTTCTGAAGGTGCTTAAGCAGGTTGATTAGAACATATGAGAATGTAACTACAAACAGGCTGTACTTTAGAGTAGCTATTATAATTATAAGCATAGGCACTCCAAACTTCTTAGGAATAAAGCTGAATGTCTTATCAGGTGTCTTAAACGGAATAGTGCTTACCATAAGAACAGCTGCTAAGACTGTAATAGCCTGAAATACCTCGATATACATAAGCTGACCGAATACATACTCGCTGAACAGATAGTATGAGGTGATGATGGCAGCACCAGTGGGAATAGGCATTCCGCTAAAGTCATCCTTCTCATTGGATGCCACTGTAACAACGTTAAATTTAACAAGTCTCATTACCCCGCAAAGAGAGTAGATGAATGAGATTGGAATTATAGTATGCCCTATACCAGGAGCACCATTTAAAAGGGTGTAAACGAATATTCCTGGAGCCAGTCCAAAGGAGATGGCGTCACAGAAGGAGTCGAACTCCTTACCAAATTCACTGTAAGCTTCCAGCTTTCTTGCAGCCTTTCCATCTAATCCGTCACAGATCATAGCCAGGATCATAAACCAGGCAGCCTGAATATGGTCTCCCTTGATGGAGTTTATAATACTTAAATACCCTAAAAACATATTGGCTGCTGTAATAGCATTTGGGGCAAGATATTTCTTTTCAATTTTGTTCATAACTTCACTTCCTCGTGTACTTATAGTTTTGTCATAACTAAGATTGATTTTAACATATAAATGATATAAAATCAATATGAGTTCCACATAAAACCTTAGTTGATAACAGCGGTCAAGATACCATAAATAAAGGAATTTCACATTTTTTATTAAGATAGAATTAATAAAATTTAATGACAGGCGGTGGAGATATTTGGACAAGAAGAAATTTTTAAATATATTTGAGGGGGAGGACAAAAACCTCCTGGCTATGATATATGAGGAGATAGAGATGTGTAAGAGGATAAACTATCAGGTCTACACAGATATTTTTCTCCCTCCTCAGATCTGGAGCAGACTGGAGGAGATGAACAGATCCTTGGGGACGGAGGTATATACCCTTGGGCTAAACGATACCTCGGAAAAAAGAGTGTGTCTCTTTAATCCTGTGGGAGAGGAGATCTACTCCTACGATTACCCGGTGGTGTTCTTCACCATAAGGGGCGGAAGTAAGTTTAAGGAACTGGAGCACAGACACTTCCTGGCAGCTATAATGGGCCTTGGAATTAAGAGGGAGAAGCTGGGAGACCTCGTTGTAAGGGAGGGAGTGTGTTATGGTATCATAGCAGAGGAGCTCTTCGATTTCCTTACAGTAAACCTTTCCCAGGTGGGAAAAATAGATGTAAAGGTTGAGAGAACAGAGAGGGAGAGCGTTCCTGAAAGCAGGTTTGAGGAGAATATCCTTCTTGTGACCTCCCTCAGGCTGGATAACCTTGTATCAGCTGTTACGGGGCTGTCCAGAAGCGCTTCTACGGAGCTCATAGATGAGGGGATTGTCACGGTAAACTACAGGGTAAGGAGAAGAAGGGATATGCAGGTAGAGCCCGGAGATGTGCTGTCTATCAGAAGATACGGGAAGTATATCTTTAACGAGATAGTGGGAGAAAGTAAAAAAGGAAAGGCAAGGATCCTGTTGAAAAAGTACGTGTAACTCATCTGGCAAAAGGGATAAAATCTCTTCGGTGGGGGAGCTTTTTAAATAATTCCTTTTAATTCTTTGGGATTTTTTATATAATTTAATACGTCTTTATGAAATGAAGGGGTTTTAAATGATCCTGATAATCGGGAGGTGACGATGTGCGAATAGGTAGAGATATATTACAGCTGACAGATCTGCTGGAATCGTTTCTAAGAAATCAAGGGGAGGAGAAGTTCCACTACTCTGAACTGTCTAAGGTATTTAAAAGGCTCGGAAGACTGGATAAGGATAAGTACCGTGAATATATAAAGAGGATGCCTACAAATATATTGGGAGACATACTGCTGGACCTAAGTGACAGAAACCTGGAGGATGCTCTAGAGGTGCTCAGCCTGAAGAAGCTGATAAACTCTATAAAGCATCTGGAGTCGGATGACGCCACAGACCTGCTAGAGGATATAGAGGAGATATCTGAGGAGCTGGCTCACCAGATAATGGAGGGCTTGGACAATAAGAACCAGGAGGAGATCCAGCTTCTGAGATCCTATGAGGATGACCATGCAGGTGCCTACATGCAGCTTGAGGTTTTTATGGCAAACCACAATGAAACTGTGAGAAACACCATAGAAAGGTTCAGGGTGCTCAAGGGGAATGGAGAGCTGGAAAATATAGCCAGTGTATTTATCACGGGGGACTACAAAAACCTTGTAGCGACAATCTCCCTAGATGATCTGATACTTTTTGACTTAGAGAGTCCCTTTAAGGAAATCCTGAGCAAAACACCGGAGAAGTACAGATCAAGATATGTAAGGGATACAGACGATATTGAAGAGGTAGCAAAACTCTTTAAGGAGTATGACCTTGCGGTACTTCCAGTTATCGATGCTCAGGGATATGTAATGGGTAGAATTACAGCTGATGATATCTATGATATCCTTCAGGAACTGGCAACGGAGCAGATGTATAACCTGGCAGGGGTAGATGACGATGTAGAAGGTGAAAATAAGGCTATGGACATCTCTAGAAAAAGAGGAAAGTGGCAATTTTTAAATATGTGTACAGCTTTCTTTTCAGCTTCTGTTATAGGACAATACCAGGAAACTATAGAGGTGCTTCCAGCACTGGCCGTTCTTATGCCTATAGTCGCCAGCATGGGAGGAAATACCGGAAACCAGGCACTGACGGTAATGGTAAGAAGGCTTGGGATGGGAGAGGTGGATAACACCAACTGGGATCAGAGCTTAGTGAGGGAGATGATCGTAGCTGTGACCAACGGGCTTATCTTTGCTACTCTGGTGGGGATGGGATCATTCCTGTGGTTTAAAAACTATAAGGTATCTATGGTAATGGGAGTTGCAATCCTCATGAACTTTACAATAGCGGGGCTCTGCGGAACCCTTATCCCAATATTATTAAAGAAGTTAAATACCGATCCGGCAGTGGGAAGCTCCATACTCCTCACTATGATTACAGATGCTTTAGGCTTCTTAATCTTCCTGGGACTGGCAAAATTATTAATCTTTTAATGAAAAAAGTGTTGACAGGATAGAGGTCATGTGGTAAACTTTATCTTGTCGTGGATGACCGATAGGAGAGTCCCATACGGCGCAGCGGCGGTGAACCGTGTCAGATCCGGAAGGAAGCAGCACTAAGTCGTTTGTTGCGGGTGTTATGGATAAGCTTTTCTTGAAGTTGTCTGCGACACTTTCTATATAGGGACTTAAGTTTGAGGGAAGAATAGAGATATTCTTCCCTTTTTTATAAACGAGGGAGGGGTTATGTATAAACTTATCGATGCAAATCACAAGAAGAGGGATAAGTACCTGGAGGAGGTAAGGAAGCTGGACACCAACCTGGACCTCAAGGAAAGGCTGGGCGACCTCTTTGTTGTGGAGAAAAACCACAGGGTTATAGCCTATGCAGCTGTAGAGAGGGGAGAGGAGTACCTCCTTCAGAGGGTCTTTGTAGAGGAGGAGGAGAGATACCACTCAGTGGGAACCAAGCTCCTGAGGTTTATAGAATCCACTGCCATGAGGGAGGGGGTGGATGTCCTGAGGAGCAGGTGCAGCGAGGAGATATCCGACACCTTTTTCATAAAAAACTCCTTTAGTATCCACCAGGGAGAGTATCTTCTGGATAATATCCAGAAGAAGCTGGAGAGAGCCAAGGAGGGAATAAGGGGGACCTGGGTTTCAATAATCATAAACATAATCCTCTCCATACTTAAGATAGGTGTGGGTTACATTGGAAGGAGTAGGGCCCTTATAGCAGATGGTTTCCACTCTATATCCGATGTGGTGGGTTCCGTGGTAATCCTCTTTAGTGTGCACTTTGGAAGTGTTCCAGAGGATGAAGACCATCCCTATGGGCACGAAAAGATAGAGGGAATAGCAGGGAATATAGTGGGGGTAATACTTGTTCTTACAGCCTTTGAGCTTGTAAGGGACAGTCTTATAAATCTCTTCAGTGCCAAGGAGTTTACGACTCCATCGTGGATAACCATAGGAGCAGCAGCAATCTCCATTGTGGTGAAGTACTGGCTTTACCTCTACAAGATAAAGATAGGAAGAAGAACGAAAAATGATGCTGTAATAGCCGATGCCAGGGAGCACAGAAGTGATGCAGTATCCTCTGTGGGAGTAATGATAGGTCTTCTCCTTTCAATCTATGTAAACCCTGTATTTGACACCCTTCTGGGGATTCTGGTATCCTTATTTATAGGGAAGGAAGGGATAGCTATAATAATGGAAACCTCCAACACCCTCCTAGATAAACAGGACAGAGAGTTTATAGGGGAGATAGAGAGATATGTGAGGGAGGAGTCCAATGTGGGGAATATCCACGACACCCTAATGAGGGTGTCCGGGGACAAGGTCTTCTTAAGCTTCCACATACGGCTTCCCAAGGAGATGAGCGTATACGATGCCCATGTCCTCGCAGATGAGCTGAAATACTCACTTATCAGTGATTATGAGAGCCTTAGGGATGTGACTATCCACATAGACTATATAATTGATTAGTGATATTTTATATGATATAATGCCTAGAGAGAAATCAAGGAGAAATCAATGAGTATATTAGAAAATTTGAACATAGAACAGAGGAAGGCTGCTGAAAGAGTAGAGGGACCTCTGCTTATATTGGCAGGTGCAGGAAGTGGTAAAACAAGGACTGTAACCTTCAGAATAGCCCACATGGTTTTGGAGAAGGGAATCTCTCCATATAAGATACTGGCTGTAACCTTTACCAATAAAGCTGCCCGTGAGATGAGGGAAAGGGTAGAGGGTCTTATCGGTGAGGATGCCAAGAGAGTCATGGTATCTACATTCCACTCCTTCGGAGTAAGGCTTCTCAGGATGTATGGAAGTAAGCTTGGATATGATTCAAACTTCAATATCTATGATGC
>CAYSGC010000077.1:8696-12409 GCA_964430145.1 uncultured Fusobacteriaceae bacterium
TATGAAAACCTTTGTGTGGTAGGAGATGAGGACCAGAGTATCTACGGATTCAGAGGTGCCAATATCCAAAATATCCTGGACTTTGAGAAGGACTATCCAAATGCCTTTGTAATAAAGCTGGAGCAGAACTACAGGTCCACTGAAAACATTCTTGAGGCGGCCAACCATGTAATAAAGAACAATGAATCCTCCAGAGGAAAGAAGCTTTGGACGGACAAGGGAGGAGGCCACCCTATCTCAGTAATAGAGGCTGCAGATGGTAGGGAGGAAGCTTACCTCATCCTTCAGGAGCTGAATAAGCTAAAGAGGGAGGGACACAACTACAAGGATATAACTATCCTATACAGAACCAATGCCCAGTCCAGAGCCTTTGAGGAACTCTTTATAAAGTTTAATATTCCATACAAGGTCTTTGGTGGAATGCAGTTCTACCAGAGGATGGAGGTAAAGGATATCCTTTCATATATGAATGTGATAAACAATCCTAAGGACTCCCTCTCCCTTATGAGGATACTGAATGTTCCCAAGAGGAAGATAGGTCCTAAGACCGTTGAAAAGCTAAGGGACTACGCTGAAGCCAATGGAATGAGTCTCTTTGAAGCCCTGGGACACACAGCGGAGATTCAGCTGAGTCCTAATATGAGGATTGTGATCAGTGAGTTTTATAACGGTATGATCTCCCTCATTGAGGAGACGGAATATATGCCGGTATCTGAGATATTTGATGAGATACTGACAACATTTAAGTATAAGTCCTACCTGGAGAGTCTGGGAGAGGACGCAGAGGGACGTATAGAGAATATAGAGGAACTGAGAAACTCCATCACAGAGCTGGAGAAGGTGGAGGAAGACCTGAGATTGGGAGAATACCTGGAAAATGTTTCCCTTGTAAGTGCCACAGATGAGCTGGAGGAGAGCAGGGATTATATTAAGCTTATGACCATCCACAACTCCAAGGGACTGGAGTTCCCGGTAGTATTCATTGCAGGAATGGAGGATGAGGTATTCCCGAGCCAGAAGGCGGACTTTGATACGGGACAGCTGGAGGAGGAGAGAAGGCTCTGCTACGTGGCCATAACAAGAGCTGAAAAGACCCTCTACATCTGCCACGCCAATGAGAGATTTGTCTATGGACAGACCCAGTACAGAAGCAGATCGAGGTTCCTAGAGGAGATACCGCCACACCTACTAGACAGCAGAACTCCAGTTAAGAAGGTAGAGAAGACTCCTCAAAAGAAGAGCTCAGGTAAGAGTGTGGAGAACTTCAACCCATTTAAAAATAAGGCTGCAGCCACTGCAGATCTGAACCTACCATACTCTGTAAATGACAGGGTAACCCATAAGAAATTTGGACTGGGAATAGTAAGAAACGTAAATGAAAAGACCATAGAGGTTGAGTTCACTGCTGGAAAGAAGAAGTTCCTTACAGCAGCCATAGATAAATTTATACAAAAAGCATAGATAGCACGATAAAATAATAGAGGGGAGAGAACCTTGAAGAGAAGAACTATAAATGCTAATATTAACTATGAAGGCATAGGACTCCACAAGGGAGAGAATATAAAGATGAAGCTGATTCCAGCTGCCAGCGGTACTGGAATTATCTTTAAAAGAGTAGACCTGGAAGAGGGAAAAAATGAGATAGTGATGGATGTAGCCAATACATTTGACCTTACTCGTGGAACAAACCTTCAGAATGATCACGGAGCCAAGGTGCACACAATAGAGCACTTCCTGTCAGCTCTCTACATCTACGGTATAACGGATATGTATGTGGAGCTGGACGGAAATGAGCTGCCAATTGGCGACGGGAGCGCAAAGCCCTTCGTGGAACTCTTCGAAGGTAAGATTGTAGACCTGGAAGAGGATGCACCTGAGATAGTAATTACAGAGCCTGTATACATAAGCGAGGGAGATAAGCACATAGTGGCTCTTCCCTACGACGGATACAAGCTTACCTATACAATAAGGTTTGAACATACATTCTTAAAGTCTCAGCACGCTGAGTATGAGGTAGACCTTGAGACCTATGCAAGGGAGATAGCACCAGCTAGAACCTTTGGATTCGACTATGAGGTTGAGTATCTGAAAGCCAATAACCTGGCTCTTGGCGGAACCCTTGAAAACGCCATAGTGGTAAAGAAGGACGGGGTATTAAATCCAGGAGGACTGAGGTTTGAGGATGAGTTTGTAAGACACAAGATGCTAGACATCATAGGAGACCTTAAGGTGCTCAATAAGAATATCAGGGGGCACCTGATAGCGGTGAAGGCCGGACATGCTCTGGACATAGCCTTTGCCAAGAAGTTAGCCATTAACAGCTAAGAGCTGTAGATATACCTATTAATTAAAAATTATAATAAAAAACAAAGGGGATGAAAAAATAATGTTAAATGTTATGGAAATAATGGAAAGAATACCACATAGATACCCGTTTCTTTTAGTGGATAAGATAGTTGAGATGGACACAGAGGCACAGACTATAAAGGGAATTAAGAATGTAACTATAAATGAGGACTTCTTTAACGGACACTTCCCTGGGCATCCTATCATGCCAGGAGTACTAATTGTAGAGGGAATGGCACAGTGTCTTGGTGTACTTGTAATGGAGCCAAACTGCGGAAAGGTACCTTACTTTGCAGCAATCGACGGAGTAAAGTTTAAGGCGCCAGTGAGACCAGGGGACCAGCTGGTATATGAAGCAAAGGTAGAAAAGATGAGAAGAAGCATAATCAAGGCAACAGGAGTGGCTAAGGTTGATGGAAAGGTAGTAACAGAAGCATCGTTTACCTTTACTATAATGGAAAAATAGGAGGACATAAATTGGTTGAGATACATAGTACAGCCATTGTTGAAGAGGGAGCAAAGCTTGCTGAGGGAGTAAAGGTCGGGCCCTATTGTATAATAGGTAAGGACGTTTCCATCGGTAAAAATACCGTTCTAGATTCTCATGTGGTTGTAGAGGGAATAACAGAAATAGGAGAGAACAACAGAATATACTCCTTTGTTTCTATCGGAAAGGACTCTCAGGATCTTAAGTACAGAGATGAGCCTACCAAGACTATAATTGGAGATAACAATAAAATCAGAGAATTTGTAACAATACATAGGGGGACTGATGACAGGTGGGAAACTAGAGTTGGTAGCAACAACCTTCTTATGGCTTATGTACACATAGCCCACGATGTAATTGTTGCAGACAATTGTATCCTGGCTAATAATGTAACCCTGGCTGGACACGTAACTGTAGACAGTAATGCTATTATAGGTGGTCTAACTCCAGTACACCAGTTTACAAGAATTGGTTCCTACTGCATGATCGGTGGAGGAAGTGCCGTAGTACAGGATATATGTCCATATGTACTTGCAGAGGGGAATAAAGCAAAGATAAGGGGACTGAACCTAGTGGGACTCAGAAGAAGAGGGTTTACTACAGAGCAGATCTCCAATCTTAAAAAAGTTTACAGATTACTTTTCAGATCTGGACTTCCACTCAAGGAAGCCTTGGCTGAAATGAGAGAAACATATGGTGATGACAAAAATGTTATGTATCTTCTAGAATTCATTGAAAAGAGTGACAGGGGGATAACCAGATAATGAAAAAAATTGGAATAATAGTGGGTAACGGTAAGTTGCCCCTATATTTCTTAGAAGAGGCCGAAAGTCTGGGATACGATGTTTTTCCCATCGGCCTCTTTGATAGTATAGAAGGG
>CAYSGC010000078.1:0-2417 GCA_964430145.1 uncultured Fusobacteriaceae bacterium
GCAATGGTGACTATGCTGTTACCGAGGACTATGATATCTGGTCCCTCTACAGGGGTGAGGAGAAGCTCTGCGAGGGTGTATGGGTTCTCAGCCACAGCAATAAAAGCTTTACGTTTAAGTACTACAACGAGACCATAGGTAGATATATAATCGAAACTGTGGGAGCCGACGGAGAGAAGCTGGACGAGGTAGAGGTCAGCAACGAAGATGTTGCCCACACAAGAACAGACTACATGAACTTTGTATAAAAAGGAGCGTGACGCTCCATCCTTTCTATACTTATACAATGGATTTATCTCTATGACTATGATCTGTAATTATATTTTTTAACAATAAGATAAAGGGTGCCCTCAGAGGGTACCCTTTATCTTATCTTCAAGGGTTCTAAATACAAAGGCCACCACAAGGGCCGAGATAACTCCAAGGCTTGTATCCAAAACCCTGTGGATAGCATAGAACTCGCTTGAAATATTGTCCAGGTTGGTTGAAATGGCCAAAAACACTATACAGGCCATGTTTGCAGGAGCCTTTAAGACCTCTGAGCATATATATACTATAATGAAGATCCCCACGGCAAAGGAGGTTATCGACTGGGGAAGGTGGTTGTAGAAGAGAATTCCCATCCCTGCCCCCACTATAGTACCGTATATCCTCTTAATTCCCAGCCTGAAGACCTCCTTGTAGCAGGTCTGTGATACCACCGCTGCTGCTATTCCTGCATAGAACAATGAATTTATACCAAGTAACCTTCCTACAAAAAGAGTTAAAAATATCGATGCCGCTGTAATTATTGAAATCCTTAAGCTGTCCCTCATGATCCATATCCCACCTTTGATTTTTTTAAATTATACAATATTTCATTAAATTTTTTTATTAAACTTTAGCAAAATATAAGATTTTAAAGAAACCCTTAAAAGGCCAGTATGTTTTCATATTTAATCTTGACACAATGTTCCGAGTAAGTATATAATTACCTTAGATATTATCTTCAGGGCAGGGTGAAATTCCCGACCGGCGGTATAGTCCGCGAAGACCTCCTTCAGGTCTTGATTTGGTGAGATTCCAAAACCGACAGTATAGTCTGGATGAAAGAAGATCAATAGGCAGTACAGGGGGAGACTCTGTTTTGCTTTATTCTTTTTAAACTATGCCCAGAATTTGATTCTGGGTTTTTTATTGTCCTGATAAAATTTAAGGAGGATATATGAAGGTATTAGAGGGTAACTTTGACGGAAAAGGATTAAGAGTAGGAATAATTGCAGGAAGATTTAATGAGTTTATCTCTTCAAAGCTAGTTGGAGGAGCAGAGGATGCTCTTAAGAGACACGGAGTAGAGGAGATAGAGCTTGCTTGGACACCAGGTGCCTATGAGATGCCACTTGTTGCACAGAAGATGGCTAGATCTGGAAAGTACGACGCTGTAATCACACTGGGAGCTGTAATCAAGGGATCTACACCTCACTTCGACTACGTGTGTGCTGAGGTATCCAAGGGAGTAGCATCTGTATCTCTAGAGACTGGAGTTCCTGTGGTATTCGGAGTACTTACTACAAACACTATCGAGGAAGCTATTGAAAGAGCCGGGACAAAGGCTGGAAACAAGGGATTCGATGCTGGAATGACAGCTATCGAGATGGTTAACCTGTTAAAGGATATGTAGTATGGACCACTTAAAATATATGAAGCTGGCCCTTGATCTGGCTGCCAAAGGTGCTGGAAGTGTAAATCCAAATCCTATGGTTGGCGCTGTGGTGGTTAAGGATGATAAGATCATAGGCAGAGGGTACCACAGATACTATGGAGGTCCCCATGCTGAGGTGTATGCTCTAGAGGAGGCCGGTTCCCAGGCTAGGGGAGCCACTATCTACGTTACACTGGAGCCTTGTTCACATTATGGGAAGACACCCCCGTGTGCCGAAAAGATCATAGAGATGGGAATTAAAAGGTGTGTTGTGGCCTCCCTGGACCCCAATCCCCTGGTTGCAGGGAAGGGGATACAGATGATGCTGGATGCCGGCATAGAGGTAGAGACGGGCATCCTGGCTGAGGAAGCAGATAAGCTCAACAGGATCTTTATGAAGTACATTACCAGCAAAAAACCATACCTGTTTTTAAAGTGTGCCATCACCCTGGACGGAAAGATTGCCACTGAAACAGGAAGCTCTAAGTGGATCACAAATGCCACTTCCAGGGAGAGGGTACAGCAGTTAAGACACAACCTCATGGGAATCATGATAGGGGTAAATACCTTAATTTCCGATAATCCAAGCCTCACAGCAAGGATAGAGGGGGGAATAGACCCCTACAGGATAGTTATCGATCCTGAACTTAAGACACCTATGGATTCAAAGTTTGTACAGGCCACAGACGGGAAGAGTATTATTGTAACCTCCTGTGAAAACTCCCACAAAACATCT
>CAYSGC010000078.1:2517-12389 GCA_964430145.1 uncultured Fusobacteriaceae bacterium
GTGGAATTTTATAATAATTAAGGGGGTGACCCTCATTTTTACAGGATTAGTAGAGGAGATGGGTAGAGTAGTCTCGGTAACACCGGGGGAAAAATCCATCAAATTAAAGATAGAGTGCAGCAAGGTTCTCGAGGGAGCAAAGCTTGGAGATAGTATTGCAACCAACGGTACATGTCTTACTGCCACTGAAATAGGAAAGAACTACTTTACCGCCGACTGTATGTATGAGACGGTGAAGAGAACCAACCTCAGCAGATTAAAGAGCGGGGACAGGGTAAACCTTGAGAAATCCCTTACCCTTGCCACTCCCTTGGGAGGCCACCTGGTAACTGGAGACGTGGACTGCGAGGGACAGATAGTTTCCATCACAAGGGAGGGTATTGCCAAGATCTATGAAATAAAGGTAGAGGCTAGGCTTATGAAGTACATCGTTGAAAAGGGAAGGGTTACCCTAGATGGGGCCAGCCTTACAATAGTGGATTTCACCCAGGATACCCTCAGCGTATCCCTTATTCCCCATACCCAGGAGATGATTACTCTGGGATATAAGAGTGTGGGAAGCTATGTCAATGTTGAGATGGACCTGATAGGAAAATACGTGGAGAGGATGCTTTCCTTCAAGGAGCCAAAGGAATCCAAGAGCAAGATAGATGAAAAATTCCTTATGGAGAACGGCTTCTTTTAAATTAGGAGATGATACAATGTTAGATAGAATAGAAGATGCAATTGAAGATATAAGAAATGGTAAACCAATCATAGTTGTAGATGATGAGAACAGGGAAAACGAGGGAGATATCCTCATGGCCGCTGAAAACGCTACCTATGAAGCTGTAAACTTTATGGCAACCTATGCAAGGGGGTTAACCTGCGTTCCTATGACCCAGGAGAGAGCTGAGTTTCTTAACCTGACTCAGATGGTTGGTAAAAATACAGATCCAAAGGGAACGGCATTTACAGTGTCGGTAGATTCTGTAGAGGGAACTACAACTGGTATCTCAGTAGCTGACAGGCTAAAGACAATTGTGGACCTTGCTGATCACAACAAGAGAGCCTGGGATTTCCAGAGACCGGGACACATCTTTCCCCTTGTAGCAAAAGAGGGAGGAGTTCTTGTAAGAGACGGCCATACAGAGGCTGCTGTGGACTTTGCCAGACTAGCGGGACTGGCTCCAGTGGGAGTTATATGTGAGATATTAAAGGATGACGGAACTATGGCCAGATTACCTGATCTGAAGATCTTTGCCAAGGAGCACAACTTAAAGCTTGTTTCCATCGAGGACCTTATTAAGTACAGAAAGGAACACGATATCCTTATCAAGGAGGAGGCAAGAGCTAAGATGCCTACCCAGTCGGGAGACTTTGATATCGTAGCCTTTGACAACCAGCTGGACCACAAGGAGCACATTGCACTGGTAAAGGGAGAGGTAAGGGATAAGGAGGATGTTCTTATCAGAATACACTCTGAGTGCTTTACAGGGGATATCCTTGGATCTAAGAGGTGTGACTGCGGACTTCAGCTTCAGACAGCTATGAAGAGGATCGAAGACGAGGGAGAGGGAATTATCCTCTACCTGAGACAGGAGGGAAGAGGTATCGGACTTCTCAATAAGATCAGAGCCTATGATCTTCAGGATAAAGGCTACGACACTGTAGAAGCAAATGAGCAGCTTGGATTTGAAGCTGACCTCAGAGACTACGCTGTAGCTTCTCAGATGCTAAAGGCGCTGGGAGTAAAATCTGTAAGACTCATGACCAACAACTTCAGAAAGGTGGACGGTCTTAGAGCCTATGGTGTTGATGTAAAGCAGAGAAAGGGAATAGAGGTTCCCCACAACAAGGAAAATAAGAGGTATCTTGAAACCAAGAAGGAAAAGCTTGGACATAAATTAAAGTTAGAGGATGAAAAATAAACTTTAAATAAAAATGCTATCCCAAGGATAGCATTTTTTATTGCTTAAATTCCAGTAGAACTCTTTAAGCTTCTCAGAGTATTTTCTTCATAAGGTGTATCTTTTTATCTTCTAAATATTCTACCTCGTTGTAGCCTAATTTCTTATAGAAATCACAGGCGGTTATACCAGAAGGAACTGTGAGCTCTGAGACTCCCTTACTCCTAGCCAGCTTCTCTATCTCTTCCATCAGTATCCTCCCAATCCCCCTTCCATGACAATCAGTCTTCACAAACACAGTAAATACCGTCCAGTTGTCCTCTACGGCATCACCAAAGGTCCCAAGACTGCCTGTCCCCACTACTCCCCCTGCACATTCAGCTACCAGCATCTCCCTCTCTCTTGCTAGCCTCACAATGGTCTCCGGAGTAAAGTGCTCAATATATCTATCAATCTCACAGGGAGTATAGTCCCTTGAGTTGACCTCTATAAGGTTTCTGCATATAATCTCTGAAACCCCCTCTGCATCCCCTGCTTCTATTCCTCTCACTTTTATCTCTTCCATAAACCCGCTCCCTGCCAAATATAATTCTTCAATTATAGCTCAAGGTTCTGGTAGAAACAAGGTGATTCTATAAATAAAAAAGAGACTAACACTTAGTTAGTCTCTGAATAATTATTAGTTAGTTCCTCTTACTTCTGCTACAGATTTAATCTTGAAGTTCTTGAAGATTATAGCTCCAATTGTTCCAGCTATTAGACCAGCTACTGCACACATTGCTGCTACGATAGTTACTGTCTTAGCGTCGTTAAATCCATACATTACCATAAGACCTGCGATAGGTGTAGCAGTTCCGATAGCGTTGTTGATTAGTCCGAACTTAGCTACGATTACCCCTGCCATTGCTCCACCAATGAAGTTAGTTACATATACAGGGATTGGGTTTGCTGAGATAAGGTCTGCCTGAGTAAGCGGCTCGATAGCTACTGCGATAGTAGTTGATCTATCCTTAAATATCTTGTGGAAGAATACTGCGTTCATGAACGAAGATCCCATTACAGAAAGTGCTCCAATTGCCATTGGTACTCCAGTTAGACCAAGCATTGCTGTAAGCGCCATAGATGATAGCGGTGCTGTTGCTACCATTGTAATTACTCCACCAAGGATAATTCCCATGATAACAGGGCTTGTGTTTGCTGCATTTTCAATGATCTTTCCAATGTTAAGAAGAGTTGAGTTTACCACTGGGTTAGAAATTGTAGCTACAAATCTAGCTAGCGGTGCTGCAAGTACGATAACTGCAATAAGGTCCGCTCCCTGAGGTACCTTCTCCTCGATCTTAGGTACAACGAATGCCAGTACGTAACCAGCTAGGAATCCTGGAATAATTCCAAATCCTGCAACTGATGCTCCAACTAGTACTGCATATGTTGGATTAACTCCAAGTGCGATAGGTACAAGTGCTGCTGCTGCTACACCACCCATAGATCCTGAAGCTGCTCCAAGTCCCTTTAAAAACTCTATTCCAAATAGATCTCCACCTACGAAATAGTGAAATGCCTCTACAAGGAAACTAGCTGTTGCTGCTCCTGCCAGTGCACCCATTGCCTTTGATCCCTTAGGCATCTTTAAACTAAATAGTGAAAATCCTGCTAAAACGACGAAAAGTAATACTACTCCTTTTAAAATTTCCATTTTTCCTCCTAAATGTTTTGAAAATTGTTTAAGAATTTGTTGATATTATGTTTTCATTATTCTGTAAAACAAATTCTCGTTCCCAAGTTGAATAAAATATTTTTTCTGTAATGTTTTTCACATCACCCGACTAGTTTACCACTTTTTCTGAAAAAATCCAAGGTTTTTTTCAAAAAAATGAAAAAAAATATATTAAAATCAAATTTTTGGTTTGCTTATATTACACTTTTCTGAAAAAATCATCACTTTTTTATAGATATATTTAATAGGTGTAAACTATAACTTTACACATAGGTAGATCACTTTTCACTAAAGGGTTTGACAACCCATTAAAAAAATGTTAATATCATTAAAATATAAAATTTTAAAAGCGATTTATCTCATATAAGCTGCTAATAGGGGGCAGTGTTTCTACGATTGACCTTAAATCAATCTCTATGAGTGGAAGTTTTAATATACTTATAAGTTTAAAGGCCTAAGTATATACTTTCACCATATGTGGGTGGAGTATGTACTTAGGTTTTTTAATTATCAACTAATATTTCAGAGGGGGAATTCTCAATGCTTAACGGAAAAATTATCAAGGAAGCTATTACTTTTGACGATGTACTGCTGGTACCTCAAAAATCGGAAGTACTGCCTAGCTCAGTATCACTAAAAACAAATCTTACTAAAAACATCACACTAAATATGCCTATATTGAGTGCTGCTATGGATACAGTTACTGAATCTAAGCTGGCTATTGCCATTGCCAGACAGGGTGGACTTGGTTTCATTCACAAAAACATGTCTATAGAGGAACAGGCTTCTGAGGTAGATAAGGTTAAGAGAAATGAAAGTGGAATGATTAAGGATCCAATCACCCTTAACAGGGACTCAACTCTTGCTGATGCAGATGAGATCATGGGAAGATATAAGATCTCAGGTCTTCCAGTTGTGGAGAAGGACGGAACTCTTGTGGGTATCATCACAAACAGAGACCTTAAATATAGAAAGGATCTGGATATAAAGGTAGAGGATATTATGACCAAGGAGAACCTTATTACCGCTCCTGTGGATACTACATTAGAGGAAGCTACAGATATCCTTCTGGAGAACAGAATTGAGAAGCTTCCAATTGTAGACAGCGAGTTAAAGCTTAAGGGACTTATTACCATAAAAGATATAGATAATATTGTAGAGTATCCAAATGCATGTAAGGACAGCCAGGGAAGGCTTAGGGTTGGAGGAGCTGTTGGAGTAGGTCCAGATACCCTGGAAAGAGTTACAGCTCTTGTAGAGGCTGGAGTAGACATCATCACTGTGGATTCAGCTCACGGTCACTCTCAGGGGGTTATAGACACTGTAAGAGCTATCAAGGCAAAGTTCCCTAACCTGGATGTAATCGGTGGAAATATCGTTACAGCTCAGGCTGCTGTAGACCTTACAGACGCCGGTGCAGACGCAGTAAAGGTTGGAGTAGGACCTGGTTCTATCTGTACTACAAGGGTAGTTGCAGGGGTAGGAGTACCTCAGATCTCTGCTGTAAACGACGTATATGAGGTATGCAAGGAGAGAGGTATAGGAGTAATCGCCGATGGTGGTATCAAGCTCTCTGGAGACATTGTTAAGGCTATCGCCGCCGGAGCAGACTGTGTAATGCTTGGAGGTCTTCTTGCAGGTACTGAGGAGGCTCCTGGAGAGGAGATCATCTTCGAAGGAAGAAGGTTTAAGGTATATGTTGGAATGGGATCCCTTGCAGCAATGAAGAGGGGATCAAGCGACAGATACTTCCAAGGAAAATCTGCAGCTAAGAAGCTGGTTCCTGAGGGAATAGAGGGAAGAGTGGCTTACAAAGGAAAGTTAGAGGATGTAACATTCCAGCTATGCGGTGGACTTAGAGCAGGTATGGGATACTGTGGTACTCCTACTATAGCTGACCTTAAGAAGGACAGTAAGTTTGTAAAGATCACTGGAGCTGGACTTAGCGAGTCTCACCCACACGATATCAGCATAACTAAGGAAGCACCAAACTATCACAAGTAAAGATCTGTAAAGATATTAAAAGCCAGAAGGATATCTACCTTCTGGCTTTTTTAATGCCTTAATAGTCTTAATCCAAGAAGTAGTTTTACTCAAAATAACCCTTACTCTTAATCTCAATTATGATATAAAAAAGACCGCTAAAAAGCGGTCCTTAATCTTTTAAATTAGATCATCTTCTTGATGTCATTTGAAATGAACTGAGCCTTCGCTCCAAAGATAGCCTGAACTCCATTCTGTCCTACTTTTAGAACTCCTGATGCTCCAAGCTTCTTAAGCTCTGCGTCATTTACCTTGCTTGTATCCTTAACCTCTACTCTAAGTCTAGTAATACAAGCATCTACAGTTACAAGGTTTTCCTTTCCTCCAAGAGCATCGATAGTCAGCACTGCTAACTCATGTCCCTCTAGGTGTACTGTTTCCTCAACCTCATCCTCTTCTCTTCCTGGTGTCTTAAGGTCAAACTTTCTGATGAAGAATCTGAATCCGAAGTAGTAGATAACAGCAAATGCTAATCCTACAACTACTACCATTAGGTAGTTAGTCTGGAATCCTTTTGTTCCTGGAAGAACACCAAACATTACGTAGTCGATAACTCCTCCTGAGAATGTCATACCTATTCTTACATTTAAGATGTTCATTAGCATGAATGAAGTTGCTGCAAAGATACAGTGGATTCCATAAAGTACTGGTGCCACAAATAGGAATGCAAATTCAATCGGCTCTGTAATTCCTGTTAGGAATGATGTAAGAGCTGCTGAGAATAAGATACCTCCTGCAAGCTTCTTCTTGTCAGCCTTTGCTTCATGGTACATAGCCAGTGCTGCTGCTGGAAGACCAAACATCATGAATGGGAACTTACCAGTCATAAACTTACCTGCTCCAAAGTAGCTGTCAGATGAGAATGACTTAACTCCGTCTGCAAGCATCTGGAACCAGATTCTGTTATCTCCGTTTACTACCTCACCAGCTGCACTTGTATACTCTCCAAACTGGAACCAGAATGGTGAATAGAAGATGTGGTGTAGTCCAAATGGAATTAACGCTCTTTCAATAAGACCAAAGATAAATGTCGAAAGGTTCGTTGCATTAGGATCGTTTGCTACCTGAGACAGTGCTGCAAGACCTCCCTGAATTGGCTGCCAGATTGTTGGCATTGCAAGACCTACGATAAATCCTACTAGAGCTGACATAATTGGTACTAATCTCTTTCCTGCAAAGAATCCTAGGTAAGCTGGAAGCTCTGTCTTGTGGAACTTGTTATACATTGTCGCACCAATAATACCTGCTATAAGACCACCAAATACTCCTGTCTGAAGGGTTGGTGTACCTAATACACTTGCAAAAGCTGGGTCTCCAGCTGCTAAACCTGCTGCTGCACCAGTAAGGTTACCCATTGTAACGTTCATTACAAGCATTGCCACGATACCAGCAAGACCTGCTACTCCATCTCCTCCTGCTAGACCAATAGCTGCTCCAACAGCAAATAGTAGTGGTAAGTTAGAGAAGATTACTCCTCCTGCGTCTGTCATCAGACCAATTCCCGAGTGTGCTCCTACTGCTAGGAAGATACCAGCTGCAGGCAGTATTGCGATTGGCGTCATAAGTGCCTTACCTATAGTAGATAACTTTGCAAAAAATTTCATACTTTATCCCTCCATTTTACTTTATAGTTTATTTCTTAATTTTAACCTTCATTAAAAGCTCTCCAACTTTTACATCTCCAGAAGCCACAACTTTAAGCTCCTCTACCTCATCCATGTTGTTGATGATAACTGGAGTTCTAATAGACTTAGCATTTTCTCTGATAAACTCTAAGTCATACTTTACAAGCTCATCCCCTGGCTTAACTCCGTTTCCAGGCTCAGCAACTCTTGTAAATCCTTCCCCGTTTAATTTTACAGTATCGATACCAAAGTGAACTATCATCTCAAGACCATCTGCAGTCTCAAAACTTACAGCATGGTTTGTTTCAAATATATCGATCTCACCAACTACAGGAGAGTGTACAGAACCAGCTGTTGGCTCTATTCCACAACCGTCTCCAATCATCTTACCTGCAAAAGCTTCATCAGGTACTTCTGAAAGGTCAATTACCCTTCCATTTAGCGGCGAATATATTTCTATCCAGTCTTCCTTAGTCTCTTTCTTCTTTTTGAAAAAATCAAAAAGTCCCATATCGTGTCCTCCTTCAAATTTCTACGTCTAAGTGTTTGCTTTATGTATAGTAGTGTATTTTTTTGTAACTTTTACTCCAATATATTAACCCCTTTGTTTCCTTTTGTCAAGAATTTATCAAAAAAAATGAGCCTTTTTTTCATTATTTTATATTAACTTGACTTATTTTCTGAAAGTATAGTATTATCAATCATATAAGTTCAAAACAAAAAACAGGTGATATATTAAATGTCTAAGAAAAAAACCAATGAAAAGAGATACCAAGTAATTAAACCCTTTCTTGAGGGAGAAAAAAAGCTCAAAGAAATTGAAAATGAATCTGGCATATCCTACGCCACCTTAAAGAGATGGGTCAAATCATATAAGGAGACTGGCATATCCGGTCTCAAAAAAAAAGTTCGTAAGGATAAAAGTCAGCATCGAAGCATCAGCCACCGCACTATGGATTTCATCAAGAAAACCTATGAGTCCAATCCAAATATTAAGATCTCCTCCCTCTATAAGAAGTGTTGTGCCTTTCTAAAAGAGATAAACGAGGAGAGTATCAGTTACAACACTGTGTATAGAATTGTAAACAACCTGGATAAATATATACAGTCCCATGCCGAACTCCACATAGAAAGAGTCAAACGCAAAAACCAAGCCTACAGAATGACCCACACCCCATTGGATATAGAAGTTTTGGATCCCACAACTGGAAGTTACTCCAAACCCCTTCTCTATATCTGCTACGATACCGCTACCCTCGACATACTTAACTACAAATTATCATTTCAAGAATTTAGACTAAAGGAATCCCTCTTCATTTTAAGGGATACTATATTAAAGGTTCAAGATCACACCGATACAGATATTTTAATAGAAAGCTTTATTATCGATTCCTTTAAGGTGAAGGATTTTAAAAGAATCCAGGAAGTCAAAGCCCAAACTGGAATCGCTATCTACAACTCTGAAAATAAGATTGATGAGATAGAGAGATTCAATAACTTTCTTAGGGAAGACATCCTCAAGATCCTCCTTCATTCGGGCCAAAGTGTAGATTTAGAGTCACTGGATAAACTGGTCTTTTCATATATCTACATGTCTGCTAAGGAGTATCGTGGGAGCTGTCGGATCTCACCTACAAGATCTCACCTAGAGGAGAGCTTGGATATCCTGCTGGAAGAGTCCCAAAGGTATATTCAGGAGTATGGAATCAGATTTAAAAACATCCTCTATAAGAACTCGGCTTTAAAATCTCAGGTGGGTTCCAAGGCCACAGTTAAATATGATCCCCTTAACCCCGGATCCATAGTTGTCTATATTGAGGATAGATACCTTTGCACTGCATACAGCAGTTAACTTTTAATTCTATTCCCTAATATAATACTCTTAGTGTACCAACATTCCTTTTCCTGTAAGTAAAAATATGCAGGTCCTAGGACCTGCATATCTTATCTCTATCTAAAACTATTATAATATTTTTTTCCACCATTTATTGAAGAGTTGAGAAGTTTACCCTCTCTAAACTTTAATATTTTTCTCTTAGGTATATCCATTACCTTCCCAGTCTTAGGGTTTCTGATCTTTATGGCATTTCTCTCCTGAAACTCCCATTTACCCCAACCTACAAGCTTTACATCTTCCCCATTGCCTACACACTCCTCTAAAATCTCTAAAAAAGCCTCTACAGCTCTAGCAGTGCTCTCCTTACAGTTGAAGTTTCCTCTTTCCCTATACAAGTCAATAAATTCATTTTTTTTCATAACCTATAATCCTCCATATACCGTATATTGTCTTAGGTATAGGATACAATATCATCTCAATTTTTATTAATTACGTTAAGCTTAACCAGCTTAATTTTTCTTAAGTTAAAAGAAATCTTTTGTTTTTGTTTTTAGTGTTGAAGTATCTTGCTATAAATTGATAGTTAACTATCTAACCCTGCCTATCTGCTCTGCAAGCCTCTCTTACCCTACAAATACTTCAAAAAATAAAAAAAGCATTCTTGCGAATGCTTAAATGTCAAATGGTGCCTAGAAATGGATTCGAACCATCGACCGCTCGGGTATGAACCGAGTGCTCTAGCCAACTGAGCTATCTAGGCA
>CAYSGC010000079.1:0-12249 GCA_964430145.1 uncultured Fusobacteriaceae bacterium
ATATCCACAAAGAGAACTGTATTCTCCTCCTCTACCACCACATAGGAGTAGAATAGCGGAGTATTTCTCACATCCTCTCCCCTCAGGTTAAGGAACCATGCTATATCATCTAGAGAGGAGAGCACATACATCTGGGCATTTTTAGCCCTCATCTCCTCTCTGAGCTCCTCTACCTTAACCTCTCTGCCCTTTCCGGCCCACTTGGAGTCGTGATCAAAGATGGGAGCCTTGGAAAGGTTCGGTCTTCCGTCCCAGATCTTTTCCAGTGCATCCTCACAGATCTCATACTCCACCTCCATATCTCCAAAAGCTTCATCTATCTTCCTGAATGTGCTTTCATTTATAACCCTTCCGTCAAAGGCTACCCTAACTTTCTCTTTCCCCTGAAGCTCCTGGGCAATCCAACTGTCATAAGCAGGAACACCTTCAACCCCCATTTTAAAGAGGTCGAAACCTGAATCCTCAAGCTCTCTCTCAGCCTGAATAAAGTATCTTCCGTCGGTCCATACTCCGGCCTTCTCTCCCAGCACTACAGCTGTGCCTGCACTCCCTGTAAACCCTGTAAGCCACTTTCTTCCCTGGAAGTGATCGGCTACATACTCCCCTTGATGAGCATCGCTGCTGGGTATAATATAGGCATCTATACCTCTTTCATCCATGTATTCCCTTAAATCCATCAGTTCCCTTTTCATTGCCGTCCCCCTCTTCTATCTCTTATTTTTTAGACATCTCCTCAGACTTTTCCATGCACTTTATCATGGCTCCCATTACAGCAGCCTTCATCCCTCTCTTCTCCAGCTCCGTTACAGCTTCTATAGTGGTTCCTCCCGGTGAGCACACCATATCCTTCAGCTGCCCTGGGTGCACCCCGGTTTCAAGGACCATCTTAGCTGACCCCAGTACCGCCTGGCTGGCAAATTTATATGCTTTATCTCTTGGCATCCCCTTTAATACAGCAGCATCTGCCATGGCCTCTATAAACATGAAGACATACGCTGGAGCAGACCCGCTGGCTCCGATTACCGCATGTATCATCCTCTCCTCTACTTCCTCTACCTTACCAAATCCCTCCAGAAGGTATGCCACCTCCTTCTTCTCATCCTCCTCTATATTCCTGTTGGGAGTAAGAGATGTCATAGCTTCCCCAACACACGCTGGAGTATTTGGCATTATTCTTATTACTTTCTTGTCGTCTCCTACTATATCCTCTATTGCATCTATGGTCACTCCTGCGGCAACCGATACCAGTATCTTCCCATCGAGCTTTTCCTTTATTTCTTCCAGAACTGAATAGCAGATATGTGGTTTTATTGCCAGGAATATTATCTTACACTCCTCAGTCATCTCCTTCATATCCAGAGCTATATTTATCTTGTAGTTATCAATAAGCTCCTCCCTTCTTTTTAGGGAGTCTTCATATATCCATATATCATTGGAGCTCAGTCTGGATTGAAGGATCCCTTCAAGCATTGCTCCACCCATACTTCCACATCCTATAAATCCTATCTTCATCCTATCCTCTCCTCTCTATTTTTTCTTGAGATGCTCTTCAGATACTATATTAGCTGACTTCTTTAGAAATCTCAATTTTTTTTATATTTATATTCTATATATTTTTATCTTTTTTAACTTCTTTTAAAAAAATATTTTATATTAATTAATTATAGGACTTTAGTTGAGATAAGAAGATATTTAATTAAGACAATAAAAAAGGAGAGCTACAAAAGTTCTCTCCTTTAATAAAATTTCATCTAAATTTCTGCCTTTAAAATTCTCCTAATCTTTAAACTCATTCTTTACCCCTACTATCTTATCCAAAGCCTTCACAAAGGCATCCACAACATCTGGATCAAACTGCTTGCCGCTCTCACTTCTAATATAGTCCACTGTTTTTTCAACATCCCAGGCTTCCTTATAGGGTCTTCTGCTTACGAGAGCATCAAAAACATCGGATATTGCTGCTATTCTGGCGAATATATTGATCTCCTCTCCTCTCAGCTTATTGGGATATCCCTCACCATTCCACTTCTCGTGGTGCTCAGCTGCCACAGTGGCGGCCAGCTGAAGGAGGTTACTCCTACTTCCCTTCATGATATTAAAGCCCAGGGTGGGATGTGTATTTATTATCTCCCGCTCCTTCTCATCCAGCCTTCCGGGTTTCTGCAGAATATCATCCGATATTCCGATCTTTCCTATATCGTGCATGGGAGCCACCTGTAGAAGAAGCTCAGCGTCTTTTTCAGAGAGGCCATACTCCTTAGCAATATAATAGCAGTATTTACTCATACGGATTACATGCCTTCCCGTTTCATTGTCCTTGTACTCGGCAGCCAGCCCCAGCTTCTTAATTATTTCCAGCCTTGTCTCGTTTAGCTCCCTGGTCTTCTCCCTTACCAGCCTCTCCAGCTCTATTGTCTGATTGGAGAGGGCAAGATGGGTTTTCACCCTCGCCCTTACTATCATTGCACTTACAGGCTTGGTAATATAGTCCACTGCCCCCAGTTCAAATCCCTTTGCCTCGTCCACATCCTGGTCCTTGGCTGTAACAAATATCACCGGGATATTCTTTGTTCTGGAATCCTGCTTCAGCTTTCTGCAAACCTCAAAACCATCCATGCCGGGCATCATTATATCCAGTAGTACTATATCTGGGGAAGTCTTTGAAACTACCTTTAGAGCCATCTCGCCACTTGTAGCAAAGATGACCTTATAGTACTCCCTGAGTATTCCCTTGAGCACATCTATATTTTCCAGGGTATCATCTACTACAAGTACCGTCTGCCTCTTCTCTACACCTTCCATGACTATTCCTCCTCCAAACTTTCGACCTCTTCTGTGAGTTTTTTAAGGTGATCAATGGCTCCTTCAAAATCATAGTTGTTGATACACCCCTCAACCCTTCTAAGGAGTTCATCCACTCCCCTTCCAGTAAGGTAAGATTTGATCTCCTCCAGCTTCTCCTCTGCATCTGTATCATAGTCTTCAAGGAGCTCTTTGAGGCCCTTCAGTTCCCTTCCTACTGTTTCTAGATCAACATCACCTGCAGCAACAAATTCTTTCTCCTCTGCAGTACCCGAAGTAAGCGTTTCTATCTCCTCAAAGATCTTTGTCAGCTCCTCCTCTACTCTGTTCAAAAGAAGATCCACCTCCTCATCTTCCTTCAGTTTTCCCTCCAGTTCCTTGGCGAGCTCATATAACCTCTTAGCCCCTATATTACCTGCCACTCCCTTGAGGGTATGGGCACTTCTTATATTTTCATCTTTCTTCCCCTCGGCCACTGCCCTTTTCAGGTTCTCTACAAAGCTAAAGTTGTTCTCCCTGAACTTCTTCAATATCTCCACATAGAGTTTCGTGTTTTCACCTATCCTCTTAAGCCCCTCTGTGGCATCTACATCCCTCATAGTTTCCTTTATCTTTCTACCTATATCTTCCTTCCTGTCTTCCTCACCATCTTCTACAAAGACCTCCCGACTTCCAGGCTCTATAAACTTCACAAGGGATTCATAAAGATGGGTTTTGTCTATGGGCTTGGTTACATAGCCGTTCATTCCGGCCTCCTCTACCCTCTTTCTTGTCCCAGACATGGCGTCAGCACTGAGAGCTATTATTGGAAGTCCCCTGTACCTCTCCCTCCTTCTCAGTTCCCTTGTTGCCTCATACCCGTCCATCACCGGCATCTGCAGATCCATAAGGACCACATCAAACTCCTCTCCAGATTCCAGGACTTCAATTGCTTTTTTACCGTTCTCTTTCACCTCTACATGGAATCCCTCACCCTCTAGGATAGCACGGATAACATCCTGATTTATAAGGTTATCTTCCACAACCAGTATATTGGCTCCCCTTATCTCCTCAAAGCCCTCTGGGTACTCACCGCTGCTCCTTCTGTGGTTGTCGACCATCTCCTCTACCCCAAAAACCTCCATTATATTGTCAAAGAGAACCGACTGACTTACGGGCTTCATGAGTATCGTTTCAATTCCCTCCCTTCTGGCCCTATCAACTATATCCTCCCGTCCAAAGGCTGTTACCATTATTATCTTGGGCAGAGGTCCCACGGCTCTCTCCTTGATTTGCTTCCAGGCTTCAATTCCATCTATTCCTCCAAGCTTGAGGTCCATGAGGATGAGGTCTACCCCTTCCTCCTCAGCAAGGGAAGCTTCAAACTGAGATACTCCCTCCTCTCCAGAGGAAACCAGTATTGTTTCAAAGGAGAAATCTGTAAGATAGCTGTCCATAACTCTTCTTGCACTCTCATTGTCATCTACAACCATAACCCTCAGGCCTTTAAGCTCTGTGGCTACGGCTTTCCTCTTGGCCCCCTCTCCCCTCTTCAGGGTAATTGTAAAGAAGAAGTTGCTTCCCTCTCCATACACACTCTCCACATCTATTTCTCCTCCCATTAAACCTACAAGGTGCTTTGATATGCTCAGTCCAAGTCCAGTTCCCCCGTATTTCCTTGTGGTTGAGGCATCCGCCTGGGTAAATGCAGTAAAGAGTTTCTTTCTCTGATCCTCTGTGAGGCCTATTCCTGTATCCTTTACCTCAAATTTCACCTCTACACTTTCACTGTCTACATCCCTTGAACTCACCCTTAGGAGAACCTCTCCCTTGTCTGTGAACTTGATCGCGTTATTTGTAAGGTTCAATAGGATCTGCCCTATCCTCAGGGGATCACCTATAAGGTAATCTGGAATGTAACTGCCCCTTTCAATAACAAACTCTATCCCCTTCTCTGCTGATTTAAATCCGCTAATATTTGAAAGCCCCTCCAGGACATTGTCCAGGCTAAAGGTTGTATACTCAATATCCATCTTACCGCTTTCAATCTTTGAGAAGTCCAGTATGTCATTTATTATCCCCAGAAGATTTGTAGCTGATCTTCCCACCTTATCCACATAATCCCTCTGCTTTCCGGAAAGATCGGTTCTCTTAAGAAGATCATTGAGTCCCAGAATGGCATTCATTGGAGTTCTTATCTCGTGGCTCATGTTAGCCAGGAATTCACTCTTAGCCTTTGTGGCACTCTCAGCCTTCTCCTTGGCTTCCTCCAGCTCAATGTGAATACGCTTTATATCCTCTATATCTATCATGGTGATAATATGTGCCTGCTTCTCCATATACTTTAACAGGTGTGAGGAAAACAGGGTCCATCTTTTTTCACCGCTGCCAATACGCCTTATCTGAACCTCATAGTTTTCAACCCCGATCTTACTTCGGAGCTCCCTCACTCTCTCATCTCCCTCTACATATAGATCTATTATCCTGTGGTTATAGAGCTCCTCCTGGCTTATAAGGTTAAATTCTACCATGGCTTCATTGGCTCTCACTATTCTTCCGGTGGAGGTATCTACCACAGCCATGGGAACCGGGGAGTTGTCTATGATCTTATTTGTGGTTTCCATGGTCTCTATAATCTTCCTTTCAGCTTCCTTTCTCTTCTTGATCTCAGAAACCAGCCTTCTGTTCCAGACAATTATTGAGGTAAAGATAGATCCCAGTATCACAACTGTCAGTGTCCCCACCTTCCAGAAGAATACCCAGTCTATCTCCTTCTCTATGGGCATCTCCGTCCACTTGGTTTCTATAAGGTCCTTCTCATCCTCAGTAAACGAGTAGAGAATCTTATCCAGTATTGGAACCAGCTCGGGATATCTTTTATTTATCCCAATGGATAGCTCCACTGTATATGGTGTGGTCAGGATAACCTCGATATTATCCAGTCCCATCTTTTTACTGGAGTAATTAATGCTCATTATACTATCCATCACTGCAAAGGCCTTTCCCTCAGCTACTGCCTTAACAGCCCCTGAGGTGTCATCATAGAGGAGCAGCTGATACTCTGGATAATCCCTCTTTAGATAGTACTCTACCATACTCCCCTCTACCACAGCTATCTTCCTCTTTTCAAGGGAATCTATATCTGCAACCATTGGTGAGTCCTCCCTTACAGCTATGACCATGGGAAGTTCCAGGTAGGGCTTTGTAAAGAGTAGAGTTTTCTCCCTCTCCTCTGTTCTGGCTATTCCGGCCACAAGGTCGATCCTGTCCTCCTCTGCCTCCTTCAGCATCTCCTTCCAGCTGAGCTCATCCTGGACCTCTATACCTACTTCCAGTTTCTCTCCTATTATCTTCATATATTCAGAGGTTACCCCTGAGAACTCTCCCTTTGAATTCAGATAGGAGTAGGGGGGCCACCCTCTGTTTATACCCAGCCTCAGGTCACCCTTCCTTTTCAGCCACTCCCTCTCATCCTCTGTAAGTTCTAGGATATCCTTCTTAGACGGTGTCAGCCACTTATTTATAAGATCATTTTTTTCCTTTATGGTAATGGAGGCTATCCCCTTGTTCAGTATGGACAAAAGTTCCTTATTTTCAGGCTGGGTGGTTATATGAAGGTCCTCAAAGCCATCCTCCTTGAACTCCACCTTCCCAGAGACCGCAACTCCAGAGATAAAGTTTATCCTTGTAAGGTAGTTTAAGGTTGCCAGCCTTCCCATAGTTGCATCTGCATCATCGTAGATAACCGCCTTTATGGATTCCAGTGGATCATTCGTGAGGTGAAGCTGTATCTCTGGATATTCCCTTCTGAGAATCTCCTCCTGATAAAACCCCTTTGGAACAGACACTATCTTGCCACTTAACTCCTCTAAGTTCCTGTACTGCTTCTCCTGCAGGCTCAGGATAGCACTTGGGTTGGTGGCAAAGCTGTCTGAGAAAGCCATATACTCTTCCCGTTCAGGGGTTTTTACAACTCCCAGAAGTACATCCACTCCCCCCTCCTTAAATATTTCCACAAACTCCTTCCATGTGGGGCCGGTTATATACTCAACCTTAAAGCCCGCCTTGGAGGAGATTATATCCATATAGTCCACTGCAAATCCCCTTGGTTCTCCCCCCTCGTTAAAATTAAAGGGCGGCCAGTTTGTTTCATTGTGGACACGGACTATTGGATTTTCCTTGATCCACTCTATCTCCTCCTTAGTAAGCTCTAGCCCCTCTTCCGTTCCAGCTGCCATCCACTTATCCATCAGCTTATTTCTCTCCTCCACAGTCACTTGGGAGATCCCCTTGTCCAGGATGGAAGCTAGTATCTTATTGTCCTTGTGGGTAGCAATGAAGAGATCGTCTATATCGTGCCCCTTGAGCTTAAGCTCTCCCGATATGGTAACCCCCGATATAAAGTTGCTTCTCACCAGGTAGTTTAATGGAGACAGCTCTCCCAGGGTTGCATCTGCCTCCCCGTAGATAACTGCCTTTATGGAATCCAGCAGATCGTCTGTAAGATGAAGGTTTATATTTGGATACTCCGCTCTCAGGATCTCCTCCTGATAAAAACCCCTGAGCACTGAAACTGTTTTTCCCTCTAGTTCCTCCAGACTACGATACTCCCTCCCCCTCATGCTCAGTATGACATTTGGATTTTTTACATAGGGCTGGGTGTACCTGAGATAGGTCTGTCTTTCTGGTGTCTTTACTATATTCAGCATGACATCTATCTCACCAGACCTTATCATCTCTAAAAACTCATTCCACGTAGGCCCGCTTATATACTCAACCTTAAGCCCTACATTTTCAGCCACCTCATCCATGAATTCAATGGAAAATCCCTTTGGGACTCCCCCCTCATTAAAGTTAAAGGGAGCCCAGTTTTTTTCATTGTGAACACGGATTACGGGATTTTCCTCTATCCACCTTACCTCCTCCTCTGTCAGCTCCACCTGGGCATAGATATGCGATCCTGCTATTATATAGAGTATTCCCACTATAAGTGCAATAACTTGCTTCTTCATCCTTCCTCCCCCTTTGCCTCTATTCTCCTATGTCTACACTATACTCAGCACTTCTAACTTTTCTTTTTCCCGGAATTGAGCTCACAGAGATTAAAACTGTCAAACAATAAAAAAAGAGGGATCAGATTCATCCCTCCCTTAAAACTATTATCCTTATAATATCTGTAAAATTTACAAAAACTCCCGATACCTGTTTTCCCTGTAAATTGAAAGCAGCCTATCCGTGGTTTGTCAGGAAGCTTCTGTTGTGGAACTGATACTCCGATCCCCTGTGAATATCCTTCCTTCTCTTATATTCATAGTAGAGAACCTTATCACTGAAGAGATTTTCCACGTTCTTGGAGTTTATGATCAGAGAATAAACCCTAAATTTCAGCTTTCTCTTGATCCTCTCCATATACTCTATAAATTCCTCTGGTACCTTCACTATACCGTCACTTATCATAAGGAGATCTGCCTTCCTGTAGCTGCTCCTCTCTATGAGTTCAATGCTTCTTCTCATGGGAGTGAGGTAATCCGTCCCACCGTAAAACTCCCACTTGAAAAACTCCAGGGCTCTCTCTATGCCCTCTGGATTCTGGGCCAGCTCAAACTCCCTGAGGGATCCCTCCCCGGAGAAGGCTATTATATATACCTTTCTTCCCCTCTTCTGGGCTTCCTTCAGGAGAAACAGTGTAGAGGCTTTTGCCAGGCTCTCTGGCAAGCCCTTCATACTGCTAGAGGTATCTATACAGAGGATTATGGGCCCCTCAGCTTCTTTGTTGTTGTTATCTCCGGGATCCAGATCCTCATCCCTGTCTGAGAGAAGGTAGGTGGATAGTCTGTTTTCTACGTACTTAGCATGGAAGTAGCTTCTCAGGTGCTTGTTGTGCACCAGGGAAAGCTCAGAGGGAAGGAGCCTCACCAGATCATTGCTCAGGTGTATCCCCAGAAGGTCCTTCTTGTTAGGGGAATCCTGAATCTCACTCATATTTAAATCTTGATTTTTCCTTCTCTCCCTCTTCCCCAGCATCTTCAGCAGGTAGTGAAGCTTCTCATCCTCCACTGCAATCCTGTCCAGCTCCCCCAGGTCGAAGAGAGTCTTCTTATCTACCCTAGACAGATCCCATCCTATCTTATCCATCATGGAATCTCCAAGAATATCCCTCATCTTCCGCATCTTTTCATACTCCAGCTGAAAATACTCGGTAACCTCTCCCTTGATATCCTTCCACATCTCCCTGTACTTCCCGACCTTTTTTCTGTAGGCCTTGTACTTGGCTTCCTTGAGAAAGATATTTTCCATCCTCCTCTCCTTGGCCTGGAGGAACCTCTTTATCTCCATCTTGGTGAGAAGATCCATTACCTTCCTCTCCTCTCCTGCCACCTCGCTGTAGATCTCATTGTCATATCTTTCCTTGAGCTTCCCGAAGTACTCCCCTACAAGCTTATTGCAAAGGATCTCATTTCCTGCACTCATCTCCTTAAATGTGGAGAGTACCTGCATACTCTCCTCCAAAAAACCATTTACCTCCTGGGGCTCCCTTCCCTCATAGAGGGCCATCCACCACTTCTTGGCGATTCCCTCCCTTCTTACACGGGTTTCAGGATAGTTTACCCATACATCCTTCATTACATCAAAGTTATTTCTTACCCTCTTATCAAATATATCCATAACACTACCTGTCTACCGAAGCCTTTGCACTATCGATCTTCCTTAAAACTTCCTCTAACTTCTCCAGAGATTCCTTCATCCCCTCATAGGTCTTCTCAACAAGAGTCTTCAGCTCATCAATCTCCTCCCCCGTTATCCAAAGGTTTTCTACCCCCAGGGACCTTCTTACATCTTCCAGGTAGTTCGATACCTTTCTGATATCCCTTCTCTCCTCTTCAATATTTCTTCTTATACCCTCTATCTTAGGTATAAGATCCGGATCTGCCATTCTATAGGCCTCCATATACTCCTCATAGGACTCTATCGTGGCAGGCCTCAGATTCCCCTTTACCAGAAGTTTCTCGTAGCCCTCTACCTCTCTTTCAGGAGACGTAAGAACCTCCACCGGTGAAAACTCATAGTTCCACACTATCCTTCCGTCATCGGTAACTATTCCGCTGTCTATATATCCGTGGTCAAACTTCCCCAGTTCAGCCAGGACCTTTACATAGTCTGCGTGTCCCTTAAAGTGAATATACTCTCCATACTTATCCTTTACGTGGATATCCCCATAGGACAGGTTCACAAGCTTCCCATCAATATCATAGTATAGAGGGCTTCCCTCCTCGTCTACCCTCTGCTCCCTGAAGAGACCATTGAACTCCTGGGTCCATACATTGGATATATTTTCGTAGTTTTTAACATCCTCATCTGTGAGTTTGATGATCTCCTCAAAGAGATACTTTTTGATTGTATCTCTGTTCTCCATCCTGTTCCAGTAGCAGTGAAGAAGAAGAAGTGTATCGCTTATACTGATCCTTTCCCTTCCATTGGTATGGGCACTTGTCTTAAGAAGGCCAATACTCTTTACCAGCTTTCTGTCTGAAACCTTCTCCTGTATCCTGCTTGCCGACTCATCCCTGAAGTGCTCATCCAGCTTCCCCTTAAGGTTTAATATTATATCACTGATATGGGACGGGATCTCCACCCCCTTGCTCTCCCTTGCAACCCCATCTAAAATATCCCTGTCCAGCTTAAGCTCCTGGGATATTCCCCTGTACTTATCTTCCAGAAGAAGGAGTTTTGCAGGTTCCCTCACGTAATCCACCACTACCCTTAAAAGGAATCTGTCGTAGAGGGCCATCAACTCCCCCGAGTCTGTAGGAAGTTCATTGGAAGCAGATATGATGGAGTATATATCAGTCTCCTCCTTGAGGTTTCCGTTGTGATACACCTTCTCATTTAATATTGTGAGAAGGGAGTTCAGGATAGAGGAGTTTGATTTAAATATCTCATCCAAGAATACTATATTGGCGTCGGACAGGTATCCCTCGGTCTTCCTACGGAAGTTATCCCTCTCCAGCTCCCTTATGGATACAGGACCAAAAAGCTCCTCTGGTGTTGTAAACTTTGTCAGAAGGTACTCGAAGTACTTAGTATCAAATACCTCAGCCACCCTTCTGGAGATCTCACTCTTAGCTGTACCCGGTGGTCCCACGAGTATCATATTTTCCCCTGCAAGGGCAGTAAGAAGAGCCAGCCTTGTATGGCTCTCCCTCTCCACAAGGGATATATTTAGTTCATCTATTATCTTTTCCAGTCTTTTCTTCATAGTGTCACCTGCTTTAATTTATTTTCATTTGATTTCATAGGAATATTATATTATAGTTGACTTTAAAAGTAAATAAATATAGTAAAAGAATTAAGTCATAGTTAACAAAAAAAGGAGCTTTCTTTTAAAAATGCACTTCTTTTTCTCTCTGATCTTTCTTCTATTGAATTTCCTCTTCCGCAGCCAGGTTAATTTCCTCCATCAATATTTACTCTCAGATAATTTGACGTTATACTTCAATATCACAGCTCTTAGTAAGGAGGCACTATGAATAAGATACTCAGAATACTCTGCAAGGACCCCAGTGAGGAGGATCTGCTGGTTTTTTTAAGGAGTTTAAATTTAGAGATTATTGCTAACTATCCCTCTATAAAGGGGGAGAGGAGTATAGAGGTGGTACTCAAGGAGGAGTATGTGGAAGAGGTAGTCTACTATCTTAAGAAACACTTCGGTCCTGCCAGGTTAAAGGTCTTCACCCAGGAAACCCATATAGACTTTGGAAAGATCAATACAGATATTAATTTGGAGCGATATAAGATACTTGTAAATACCCATAAAACAACTACCCCCTTCAAAAGAAAAAGCCTCACTGCCATAGATGTGGCAGTGAGGGATGGGCTTTCCAATATTAGTTACTACTATGCTATGATAATCCTTTCAAGTATCGTAGCTGGAGCCGGACTGATCGGCAACAGTCCCGCTGTTATTATCGGATCCATGGTAATCGCACCACTACTGGGACCAAATGTAGCCCTGGCATTTAGTATAAGTGTGGGAGATGTGAGTTTATTTAAGGAATCCATAAAGCACTTTCTCTTTGGCATGCTTATAGCTCTATCACTGGGGATACTTCAGGGCTTGGTCATTCAGTTTCCTGAAAACACCCATGAAATACTTTCCAGAACAAATATAGGGTTCCTGGATCTCCTCCTGGCATTTTGCTCGGGAATAGCCGGGGTATTGTCCCTGGTAATTGGAGCAAACTCTACCCTGGTTGGTGTGATGATAGCTGTGGCTCTTATGCCTCCCCTTGTCTCCTTTGGAATACTCCTTGGAAGGGGAGAGGGCGTATTGGCCCTCAGTGCTTTTCTCCTTTTTTTAGCCAATGTTATCGTTATAAACCTTGCTGGTATACTTACCTTTAGACTTGAGGAGGTGGAGCCAAAGCAATACTTCCACCAGCAGGTTACAAGGAAGCAGGCCAAGATGCT
>CAYSGC010000080.1:0-10581 GCA_964430145.1 uncultured Fusobacteriaceae bacterium
ACTCGGTTCATACCCGAGCGGTCGATGGTTCGAATCCATTTCTAGGCACCATTTGTATTTTAAGCACCTTTTAAGGGTGCTTTTTTTCATATATGTTTTACTTATCTGTTTATATATGGTATAATTTGTTTCAAGAATTGTTATTTTTTTTGAATATATAGACCTATCTGATTCTATTTATAATTCTAAGTATTAATATATATTTTTTGGGAGGAATATAGTGAATAATCTAGGGGAAAAAATCAAGTTTTATAGAAAGGATAAGGGGCTTACTCTTAAAGAACTTTCTCAAATTACAGGTCTTTCTGTGGGGTTTATCAGTAATATTGAAAGAAACCAAAACAGCCCTTCAGTTTCAAACCTACAGCAGATATGTACTGCACTAAACATCAACCTTATGGAGATTATCCAGGACGGGACAGAAAAGAGTCCTGTTCTCAAGAGAGAGGATAGAAAGGAAATCTTCTCATCTAAGAGCGAGCAGACAAAGATTGAACTCCTTACCAAGGGAACCAACGATCTTAACGGTATCGCCATCACAATCGAGGGTAACAGCGACTATAGCGACCTATCATGGGGGCATAACTATGATGAGATAGGTGTGGTAGTTAGAGGTACCTTAGAGATCGAATTAGAGAATAAGATCTATATATTAGAGGAGGGGGACTCTATCTATCTGGAGAAGTTTACTCCGCACAGATATAGAAACCCAAATGAGGAAAGAAATGTTACTTTCTGGTTCTCAGTAAAAAAATAAATTTTAGGAGGCTCCCAGGAGCCTCTTTTTTATTGACTTTTACTCTTCTATTCCAAACACAAGGTTCAACTCTACGTCAACTGACCTTATTTTTTGTAGGTATTACAGTTAAAATTATGTTAAAATACAGTTATAATTAACTTATAATTTGCTCGAGGTGTTTAAGATGGATATAATTGTAGACCATAAGCGAACAAAGGTCTTTTACGACAATAAAAGAGAAGTATATGTAAAAAAGTTTTATCCTAAGTTAGAGATGAGGCTTAAATATGCACTAGGTTTAAGAAAGTATCCAGGAAAAAACTTTGAGCATATTGCCAATATTCTTAACAATCTAGGGATCAAAACACCAGAGATAGAAAAAGTAGGAAAGTATGATATCACCACTAAAAAGATAGAGGGGGAACTTCTATCTGAGTACCTCTTAAAAGATAAATCCATTGTAAAGGAGTTTTTAGATCTAATAGCTAAAATATTAAAGAATGGTATCTATTTTGGAGACTTCAACACCAACAACTTCATCGTAAGCAAGGGGACCATCTACGCTTTAGACTTAGAGGACTATAGAAAAGAAATTTTCTTTAATAGAACCACTGATGAAGCTTTGAGAAGGCTTAGATCTACTCTTAAAAACGATACCTGGATTGATTATATTGAAAAGAAGATAAAAAGTTCGGAAGTTTCTGCTACTCATCTACAAAAGAAATTGGAACACTCTCTTTCATAAGAAAAGGAGCTTTAAAAAAGCTCCTTTTCTTATGATTTTAGATACATCTTCTAAATTTCTTTACCTACAACTTCCATCCTTTATCTCTCAATTTCTTCTTGATTCTCTTTATCTCTGAAACAACAGATAAATTTTTAAAACCTCTCATCCAGTGAGCTAAGTAGTAGTAACCATCCTTAGGATAGTTAAAAAGTTTCTCTCCATCCATTCCATACTCTAAAAGCAGAAGATCCTTGGAAAAGGTCATCACCTCATAGTGTTTCCTGTAACTTCCAAAGGAAAAGCCCTTTCCCTGAGTATCTATAGTCTTCAGCCCCTCTTCTGTCATGAGAAAGTTAGAGGTATTAAAATCTCCATGGTAGCATTTTGATTTATGCAGCCTTTTTCCAAAATCTACCATCAGAGAGATCTCATCCCTTTCAAGCCTCCTCCCCTCCACATACTCCATTACAAGAAAGCTGTCCGCTATCATCCCACTGCTTCGTTTGACAATAGCCATCAGAGGCCTTATAAACTCATGAAAACCGGCCTCTATAAGCTTATTTACATTCCTCAAGGTTGTTAGAGCTTCCCCCTCCTTAAATAAGGTCTGAACCTTTCTCTGAGGTATCCTATGCTCATTTCTAGGAGACTTTATCACATACTTTTCTCCCTCATAGAGGGCTCCAGCCACATAGTTCCTCTTGGTTACCTTAAACTCTTGAAAAATTTCAACCCTTCCATCTATGATTTCTTTTCCAAAATCTATAAGGTCTTCTCTTGAGTCTAAATAAAATATTTTATAATCCTTATACTGAATACTTTTTATCATAATCCGCCTTTTTCCATACTTCCTCTACAAGATTATATACATCGTCTACCCCTATGGAATCATAGAGCTTACTTCTGCTCTCCTCCTCCTTCATTATCCCATCAATTTCATCATTGGAAAGAACATCCAGATACTCTATTCCTCTGTGCCTTTCATTGGCATTGGACAGCCACTCCTTCTTTTCTGCACTTGGAGAGAAAATAGCCACACTAGGTGTATCCACTCCCTGAGCTATGTGACGGGGACCTCCCTCATTCCCTATAAACATATCACACTCAGATATAAGGGCTGCTAACTCCCTGATATCTTTTGTAATAATATTTGTAAAGATATCGTTCCTTTCCCCTATCTCCCTATGAAGGGTCAGAGCAAACTCCCTCTCAGCAGGAGAGTAGTAGAAGATTCCTTGGGCCCCTTTTTCCTT
The DNA here is from genome assembly GCA_964430145.1 of uncultured Fusobacteriaceae bacterium. Lineage (GTDB taxonomy): Bacteria > Fusobacteriota > Fusobacteriia > Fusobacteriales > Fusobacteriaceae > Propionigenium. Next base: position 2,720 of record CAYSGC010000080.1, read on the forward strand.
CAAAATCTTTTCGATTAACTTCTTCATATACTCTATATTCCATCTCTTTTCAGGTCTTCTGGAGTTTATGGCAAAGGCAACTACAGGCTTTTCAAGGTCTACTCCAGCACCACTCATCTTCTCTCTTATTCTGCACCTCTCCTCAGGAGAAACATCTATATTGTATTCGGAGTCGTACTTTACATCTACCCCGGCATCCACTAAAGGATCAAGCATCCTTAAAAACTTGTCCACCTTATCCTTGGCATCCTCAGGTTCATGTACCTTATGGGTATACGTATATCCCCTCTTCTTCTTGTACCTTCCTATCCTGTACTCTGCACTTCTGCCAAAGAGAGTAAACAGCTCACTCTTAGGAGTAGACATAATATCAATTATTATATCGTATTTTTTTCTCGTCACTCTCCACACCTTCGCTATATACTTAAGAGGATTCTTTTGCTCCTCCTTGGTTATAGCTATAACATTATCTATGGCATGGTGATTTTCAAAGAGAGGAGCTATGTGCTCATAGACTACATAGTCTATCTCACTATCTGGATAGGTTTTCTTCAGCGTGTTACAGATGGGAGAAGCCAAAACTGAATCTCCTATTTGTTTGAACCTCACTACTAATATCTTTGTTTTTTTCTCCAATTCCCTACGCTCCTTAAATAATTTTTATCTAAGATAATATACTGAATTATATCATCTTTATCAAACTTTTTCCAAATAAAAAGAAAGGCTTTAGCTTTTGCAAAACTGCTCTAAGCTAAAACCTCTTTTCAATTTTTACTAACGATTACCATACAGTTCATCATAATATTTCTGATAATCTCCAGAAACTACCTCTTCTACCCACTCCTGGTTATCCAAATACCACCTAATAGTCTTCTCTATTCCCACTGTAAATGGTGTTTCTGGATAGAATCCCAGATCTCTTACAGTTTTGGTAGGATCTATAGCGTATCTCGCATCATGCCCTAATCTATCTTGAACGTGTTTTATTAATTCGTAGTTAATATTAGCTAGATCTGTTTTCAGAACCTTATGATATCTAGGTTCTTCCCTCATAATTCTTGCTATTGTATCTATAATTAATTTAACGATATTAATATTCTGCTCCTCATTAAACCCACCTATATTATAGGCTTCGCCAAGCTTCCCCTTGTTAATAACCATATCGATTCCCTTACAGTGATCATCCACATATAGCCAATCTCTTACCTGTTTTCCATCTCCATATACAGGAAGTTTTTTTCCTTCCAGTATATTTTTGATAATTAATGGGATTAATTTTTCAGGAAAGTGATATGGTCCATAATTATTACTGCATCTCGTTACATTCACAGGAAAGTGGTAAGTCTCTGCATATGCTCTTACCAGCATATCTGCTCCAGTTTTTGAAGTTGCATAAGGTGATCTAGGATCTAAACTTGTTTCTTCAGTAAAAAATTTTTTTCCAAATACTTTGGGCATTATTTTTCTGTTTTTTAAAATTTTCTCCACTTCTTTACTCTCAACCTTTAAATCTTTCCCGTCAGGATATTCTCTAGTTAATGTCCCATACACTTCATCAGTGGATATTTGAAGAAATTTCTTTCCTTCCTTGTATACAGGATAACCTCTCTCATCCTTCCCAACAGTCCAATGTACCTTGGCTACATCCATAAGATTCTGGGTTCCTAGTATATTAGTCTTTAAAAATATTCCAGGATCTTCTATAGACCTGTCAACGTGTGATTCCGCTGCAAAGTTAACTACATAATCCACATCATAATTCATAAATATATTTTCAATTAATTCTTTATTGCAAACATCTCCCTTTACAAACTTCACCCTGCTATCTTGGAGCTCTTCTCTTATTGTTCCAAGGTTTCCTGCGTAAGTAAGCTTATCTAAAACAATTAAAGTTATATCACTGTATTTTTTAAGTATATATTTTACAAAGTTAGCGCCAATAAATCCTGCTCCCCCTGTTACTAAGTAAGTCATTTTTTTCTCCTCTACACAATATTTTTTTTAAAGTTCTTTCAGAAACCTATCTATTGCATCCTTCCAATTTGGCATCTTCTTTCCTATGATCCTTTCTGCTTTTTCACTGGAAATCTTAGAGTATTCTGATCTCTTTGCAGGAAGATTAAACTCTAATGTTTTAGCAATTCTAAGTTCACCTTTCCATCCTACAGAATCTAGCACATACCTTGCCTGCTCATACTTGCTGCACTCACCATTATTTGATAGGTGATAAAGACCAAATTTATTAGTTTGTATAAGCTCCCATGAAAATTCAGCCAAATCTTTTGAATATGTCGGTGCAGATACTTGATCGTCTACAATACTAAGTTTATCTTTGCTTTCAGACCATGCTATAACCTGTTTATTAAAGTTATTGTTAGCTATTCCAAAAACCCAACTGGTTCTAATTACAAAAGATCTGTCATATGTTTCTAATGTTAGTTTTTCTCCTTCATGCTTTGATTTAGCATAAACTGAAGGTGGATTAGGAATATCTTTTTCAGTATATGGAGCTCTTTTCTCCCCTTCAAAGACAAAATCTGTTGAGTAAGTTACAAACACTGCCCCTACTTCCTTTGCTACAATTGCCATATCTCTTGGAGCATAAGCGTTTAGAGCATAGCAAAACTCTTTTTCATCTTCTGCTTTGTCTACATTATTATAAGCAGCACAGTTTATAATATGTGTAAAATTCTTTCCTTTCACAAAATTTCTCACTGAAATAATATTTGTAATATCAAGTTCATTATAATCGGTAGCTACATAACTTATTTCTTTTTTGTCAAACAGTCTCTGAAAATCATATCCTAATTGACCATTAGCTCCTGTTAGTAGTACTTTCATTATCTGATCACTACTCCACTATCCACAAAATTCTTAAAACTCTGTAGCTTCTGATCCTTTTCTGAAAGCAAAATTTCGCTTATAGTAATTCCAAATTTTTCAAGATCATAGTCGATATTTAAATCCTTATCATTCCAGAAAATTCCATTATCATATTCAGGTGCGTAGTAGTTGGTGCACTTATATAAGAATTCTGTGTTGTCTTCTAGTGTTAGAAATCCATGAGCAAATCCTTCTGGTATATAAAATTGTCTTTTATTTTCCGAACTCAACTCTACCACATACCATCTCCCAAAAGTTTTACTATCTCTTCTGAGATCCACAGCCACATCCAATACCGCCCCAGCTATAACCCTTACCAGCTTCCCTTGACTCATCTGAGTTTGAAAGTGTAATCCTCTGAAAACACCTTTTTTGGATTTGGAGTGATTATCCTGTACAAACTCCATAGTTAATCCAACCTCTTCAAAATCTTTTTTACTGTATGTTTCCATAAAGAATCCTCTGTCATCTCCAAATACAGTTGGTTCAATAACAACTAATCCTTCTATCCCTGTTTCTATTCTTTTAAATTTAGACATTATCTGCTCCCCCAATAAGATGAAGTAAATATTTCCCATAGTTTGATTTAGAAAGAGGTTTTGCTAATTCACATACTTTTTCTTTAGATATCCAGCCATTATGGTATGCTATCTCTTCTGGACATGCTACCATTACTCCTTGTCTCTTCTGTACCGTATGTACAAAGTTGGCTGCATCTAAAAGTCCTTCATGAGTACCTGTGTCAAGCCATGCCATACCTCTTCCGAGATTAATAACACTTAGAGTCCCTTCATCAAGATACATCTCATTAAGAGTGGTTATCTCTAGTTCTCCTCTATGAGATGGTTTTACAGCTTTAGCTTTTTCAACAACAGTATTGTCATAAAAATAAAGGCCTGGTATAGCAAAATTAGACTTGGGGTTAATTGGTTTCTCTTCTAATGAAACCGCTTTCCCTGTTTCGTCAAATTCTACAACTCCAAATGATTCTGGATTATTCACTGGATATCCGAATATTGTAGCCCCATCTGCCCTTTTTACTGCATCTTTTACCATTCCTGTAAGACCATGACCGTAGAAGATATTGTCACCTAAAATAAGAGCACACGGTTCATTTCCTATGAATTCCTCTCCTATAAGAAAGGCCTCTGCCAGACCATTAGGATGCTCTTGTACAGCATATTCTAGACTCATACCAAAGTCTGAACCATCTCCAAGTAGCTCTTTAAAGGTTGGAAGATCTCTAGGAGTTGATATGATAAGCACCTCCCTAATTTCTGCAAGCATAAGAACTGATAGTGGATAATATATCATTGGCTTATCGTATATTGGATTTATCTGCTTACTTATTACTTTGGTTACGGGATAAAGTCTTGTTCCAGACCCTCCTGCTAGTATAATTCCCTTCATTGCACCTCTCCTTTTAATATTCAAATAATCTATAGACTTATGAGAAAAAATTCTAGTTTTATAACAACATTATCTATTTCACCATATTTTTATCTTTCTACATAACATCCATTAAGATAGATATATAAACATTAGTTTTTTTACAATTACCTCACATCAAATATTTTTTTTATCCATTCATTTCCCGAATATCCTTTATAAATTTCATCTGAATATTCTTCATAATTAGAATTTAAAAAATAATCGATATATTTATCATAATCGTCTTCCAATATAAAGATATTTTCTTTTTTATAAACATCGTAATCTTTTAAAAATCTATAATTAGTTATTATTTTCTTTTTGTTTCCTATTGCATCAGCTAATCTGAAAGAAGCTCCTCCTTGATACAATTCACCTATATCTTTTGTATGGCCTATCTCTACTATTCCGTTACTTTTTGATAAAATTTTATAATTTTCTTTTAATGATATATACTTTTTAGAAATGTCTACATAATCACTCTTTATTTCCTTTTCTGTTACTACAATAAACTTATAGCTTATCCCTCTTTCTTTTAATCGCTTTCCTAATTCTTCTAAAATCTCAAATCTTTTATCATATTTCATTACAGTAAAAAACTCATATTCTATTTTTTCTTTTTCTACTATATTTTTCTCTAAATAAAAGTTAGGAATAAATTTCATATCGTATTTTTTTGCTTCTTCCATGTCAAATGTCGATAGATGATCAAAATATTTCAAAAATTCTTCTTGCTTTTTTATAAAGCTGATACTATCCCAATGATGAAGATACATTGGTTTTTCTTTAGATTTTATATGAGAGAGTACTTCGTGTGTAAATTTATCTGCTCTGATACAAAAAAAGCTATCTATTTCTCCTATTTCTTCTATTTTTTTTATTATGTTTTTATTAAACATATAATCTTTTAATGTTTTTTTTAAAATTGGCTTGTAAAAAAAATTATTTTTAATTTTTTCCAAAAAACTTTTATATTTATACTCATAATCTAGAGCATTTATAAAAAAGACTTTACAATTTAGATTCTCTTCTAATAATTTTATAATTTCTTTTTCATATCCCATAAATCCATACGATAAAAATACTATTATTTTTTTCATAAAATATCCCCTATATTATTATTTTGCCCTTTTCGTAATTACTTCTAACTACACTTTTCATTAAATAAATTTATTTCCAACTAGAAAAGACTTTCTATTTCTTTTACTAAATTTTTCATGTTGAATTTTTCTCTATGTTTTTTTATGTTTTCTCTAAAGCTATTCTCTTTTAAAATTTTTTCTGCACTTAATAAAGCTTCTTTTAATTCTTCAACATTTTCAGGTTCTACTAAAATACCTGAATCCCCATTGTCTAAAAGCTCACGAGGTCCTACTGGACAATCACTTGCTATAACTAACTTATCTAAAATAAGAGCTTCTAGTATAACTAGCCCAAAACCTTCGTATTTACTTGCATGAACAAAAAAGCTAGCATTTTTTATATATGGATAAGGATTTAATCTTCTTCCTAAAAGGATGACTTTTTTTTCTAAAGACATCTTTGTTATCTCTTCTTCTATTTTCTTCCTATCTTCTCCATCACCTAATATGTATAATTTTTTTTCAAATCCTTTTTCTAATGCTTTCTTATAAGCACTCAAAAGAGTTAAGTAATCTTTTTGAATTAAATCTAGCCTAGATATAGCCAAAATATAATCTTCATTTATTAAAATTTTGTCTTCTTCTTTTATTTTTTCATTACTTTTTTCTCTGATATTTTCAAAATCATAACCATTATAGATACGAGTAATCTTTTCTTTAATATTTGGATAGAGAGTTTCCATTTCTTTTTTCATATCATCACAAATAGCTATTACCTCATCATATCCTTCTAAATATCTTCCAAATCTTTTTATTTTTCTATCTTTCTTTAAAAGTTTTGGCAATGAATTATGGATCCAAATTATTTTTTTCGGACTCTTTATTTTCTTTATATATCTTCTTGCTCCCCAATCATAATCTATAAATGTATCGATCTTTCCGTATTCTTCCTCTATTTCATTTAATACACTTAAAGTTTTTTTTATTACAATTTTTCTTTCTACACTCATCTTATAATTATACATAATTTTATAGTATAAGTTTTTTTTTCTTCTCTCTCTATAATAATGAGTTGAGTCTATAGTCTCCTTGGCTTTTAAAAAATATATTTTTATTTCTTTGGGTATAAAATTAATAAAAAAATTATCTATCTCACTATTGTCTTCTATTAACAGATGTATTTTATTTTTTTTTAGGTCTAGATTTTGAAGAGTTTCTACTAAAATTCTTTCTAATCCCCCCATTCGCAAACTCCCACTACGAAAAATTATATTTTTCATTTCTCCTCCATTTTTATAGGTGGTCCTCTTCTTTTAATAATGCACTAAAGAATTCTTTTGGGTTTAAGAATAACTCTTTATGTTCCTTTAACCATTCAAAATCTTTATCCCACCACTTAAATTTTAATAGTTTATCTATTTCATTCTTTGAAAATCTATATCTTTTTACTTTAGCCGGAACGCCAACAGCTATTGCATAAGGCGGAACAGGCTTCGTCACTATTGCTCCTGTTCCAACTATAGCTCCGTCTCCTATTGTTACTCCCGGCATAATAACTACATTATCTCCGATCCAAACATCATTTCCTATAACTATTTTATACTCTTCTGTAACTCCCTTCTTCAGATTTACTTCTTGATTTTCTTCAAATAAATTTTCCCCTATTTTATTGTCTATATCTGATTCATAAAAAATAGGATGTGTTGATATCAAGTCTACTGGATGATCCATTATCATAGCTTTTATATTAGACCCTATTGAACAAAATCTTCCTATTTTAATGGATGGTAGGTAACATGAAGATCCTATATATGTATATGATCCGATATAACTTTTTCTTATGTTCGTAAATTCTTCTACACTAATATTTCTATTTAAATACTTCTCTTCATCTTTAAAGTTAACTGTGTCCTTTAAATAAATATTTTTACTTCTTAAAGAAAAGACCTTAATTTTTTTTCTAATTCGATTCTTAATTAACTTTAACATATAACTCCCTTTTTCAATTCTACTTGTAAAATTTCAAACTAATATATGACTTTTCTTCTATTTTGTTCTAAGCTAAGTATAATAACTTCTAAAATCTTTCTACCCCTTTTAAACTAAGCATTTAATAATTGCATAAACCTAGTCTTTCCCTTTAATATTTAAAACTAACTTCAATCTTCTACCTATGACCATAGTTTTCTACGTTTTTTAGAATTTAAAGAGGTCTCTGTATCTATTAATTAAGTAAAAGCCTTCTTCTAATTTATCTCTTCAACTCATTAGGACAACTATATTTTCTATGTTTTTACTATTCCTTCACAAAATCTATATATAATAATTTTTCCCCTTAATGGTAATAACTTTAAAATCTTATTCTCTTAATTTTTTACAATATTTATTTAGTTTAGCTCTTACTTATTTTAATTAAAAAACCTATATTATCTTTTTGCACCAATAACTTGAAATCCTAAATTTGGA
>CAYSGC010000080.1:10681-12165 GCA_964430145.1 uncultured Fusobacteriaceae bacterium
GACAAAGATATTCCATTAAGATTAGCTTTCAAACTAGCTCATTCACATAAAAAATCATAGATTAAAAACAGACTCATTTTTTTTTGCTTAAAATATTCTCAGGTTCCATTCTAGACTTAGCATATATTAAAGACAAACTCATCCCTACTAATATAGACTGTATTTGATTAACCTTTCCCATATATACGGTAACATCTGTAAGTCCATAAAGCTGAAGAAAAACCATGCTTAAAATCCCTATATAATACATATTTTTCTTAACATCGTCTCTTTCCAACCGGTAATTTCTAACCAACACTATAAACAATGACAGTATATAGCTCATGTAAACTATTACACCACTCAGCCCTGTAGTTGCAAGTAGTTCCATTGTATCATTATGTGCATGGTCTCTTTCTATGTAAGCATGTATCTTTGCTTTATCTTCATTGCTCAGTGATCGGTAGTTCTTCTTTCTTTTTTTTGTCTCATAATCAATATATTCTTTATACTCAGGATGCCTTCTTACTGCTTCATAATCATAGTTAGCATAACCCTTTCCTCTTAACGGACTATTTTTAAATTGTTCAAAAGCCTCCTCCCACATATAAATTCTTGCTAAGTTACTTCTCACTTCTTCTACTCTGTATATACCTTTCAGCCTACTCACATAACGATTTTTTGATAACTCTTCGCTTCTAACCACAAAAATTAAAACAAGAATAACCATAAATATTGAAGGTAGAGTCATTTTTCTGTTTTTCATGAAAATAGTGATAAGTATCAGTAAAAAAACCGTTATCCATATCATCTTTGTTCCCGATAAAATTAGGCAAAAATTAATTAATATACACGTAAAAAGTATAGGCAGTTTAAACATTTTTTTTATATTTTTATCAGTAAGACAAACTACGCATATCAGGGAGGCTATCCCCAGAATACTTACATACTGAGAGTTACTGTAGTTAGATGAAATTCTTGCAAACCTATAACCAATCTCATGCCACTGGTTAATCCCTTTTATTATAGGTATATATATTGATAATAAAGCTACTATTCCTGCATACTTTAGGTTTTTCTTTTTTATCTCAATTTGGCTAAATATCAATAAAATAATATAGAATTTAAAGTTGTCTGTAATTCGTTCCACTGCTATTTCATCAAAATATCTACCCAGCATAGAGCTCAAAAAAACAAGGGGCGTTGCTATACCTAAGATTAAGCATTTCTTGTCTATCCTCACTATTTTTTTTTCTAAAGTGATCTTTATCAAGATAACAACTGCAGCAACTTCTATAAATGAGTTGAATGCTCCCCCTCTTTTAATTAAAAAATATGGCATGAGTATGTATAATAGTTGCTCCAAATGGTTTATTCCCTTTAGCCCCCTTATCTGCCACCCTTCATTAATCATTAAAATAAATTCTCCTTTTTTAAATTATTTTTTAAGTCCTGAAATGTCAATTTAAATCAGAAATTAACATATTACAATATCTAGGCTGTAG
>CAYSGC010000081.1:0-12055 GCA_964430145.1 uncultured Fusobacteriaceae bacterium
CTAAGATCCATGCCAATATGTGTGAGTATCCCCTTAACCTTCTTCACAACTACCATCTGAAGGAGGGGGATGTGGAGGTAATATATAACCACATCAAAACAAAGGATTACGAGGAGAAGCTCAAGGTAAAGGGACTGGCTGTATCCAGGGCGCCTATCTTTACGGGAGCCCTCTTTGTGATGGAGGAGGTGTTAAACTTCTCTGGGATAGAGAGCCTCATAATCAGCGGCAATGGTATGCGTGAGGGGATGATATACTCAAATTACCTAAAGGTATTTAGCAGTACAGAGGAGATATTTGAAAACTCCCTCTTGGAGATAATGAATAAGTTCAGCCTCTCTGTGGAGGAGGGGGAAAAAACCTATAGGGTTTTTAAGAAGATCTATGATAAAATACAGACGGTAAGCAAGATAAATATAAGGGATGAAAAGATCCTTAAAACTGCATGCTACCTGGGAAGGGCAGGAGTAAATATTAATTTTTACGACCATCCCTTTCATTCACTATATATGATCCTTAACTCAGGTCTCAGGGGAATGTCACACAGAGATCTTGTAACAGCAGCCCTCATCGTGTCCCAGCAGAATAAATTCAATGACCTCTATAAAAACTTTGAGGATCTTCTGGGGAAGAAGGATATCACCTGTATAAAGAAGCTCTCTATAATCCTAAGGGTGTCCAAGCTTCTGAATAAGAACTTTCTTGTGAACAAGGATGAGTTCAGGATAGAGGTGAGGGATAAACAGGTCATCTTCAGTGTGGAAAAGAAGAACCTTCTGGATATTCAGATCAGCAGACTGCTTATGTCCAATGAAAGGTTTAAGGAGCTGTTTAACAGGGAACTGGTAGTCTGTGGAATCTAGATGAAGGAGTAGTAGTATGAAAAAGTACAGAAACAAGAAGAACGGCAAGACCTATATTTCTTTGAGAGAGGACATTATAAATGCAACAAATAAGGATGACGGCAAGATAATGGTGCTCTACTATCCAGAGGAGAAACCCGAGATGCACTTTGTGAGGGAGCTGGATGAGTTTAAGGTAAAGTTTGAATCCATAGATTAAAGAAAAGCTCTTAACTGAGCTTTTTTTATTACATCGATATCAAAAGTCCTATAATTGATTAATATAATTTTTTTTTTAAACAAAACAAAAATAAATAAAAGCCAAATAAAAGCTTAGATAAAAACATGTAAAATAAATTAAAAATTAAAATAAAGAATTAGGATAAACAAAAACAAATAAAGAAAAAATTTAAATAAAAAAGCCAGCTGAATCTTCAGCTGGAACAACTACTTTATACTATTAAGCTTTCTAAGAACACTAGAACTCTCGGTGATATAGTCCATTAATTTTACATGATCCCTTTTAATGAGACCTATAAAGAGGGCATCTATTAATGTAAGCTGAGCTATTCTAGAGGAAAGTGCTGAAGATCTGAGAAAGTCCTCCACTGCAACGGTATAGAGGCTGATATCCGACAGAGCTGATATGGAGTTATTTTTAGAACCGGTAATGGATACTATCTTTGCTCCATTCTTTCTTGCTGCAATGATAGCCTCGATAACAACCTTTGTTTCTCCACTGTGAGAGATAGTAAGGATCATATCATCTGAATCTGCTGTGACAGCCTGGGTAATCTGAACGTGGGGATCCAGGTCATGAAGAACCAGTTTTCCTACCTTGGTAAGTTTATGCTGAAAATCCTTTCCCACCAGTGATGAAGCCCCTACCCCTACAATGACAACCTTTTTAGATTCCTCTAAAAGATCGATAACCTTGTTCAGGTGGTTGTAGGATATACGACTTGTAGTCTCCTCTATGGAGTTTATATGACTGTAGACAATCTTCTTGGTGGCTTCATAGATGGTATCAGCTGATGAGATGTTGTTGTGCAGAAAGAGGGGCTTTAGGGCCTTCTGGCTCGCCAGCTCCTCACTGAGTTTGATCTTGAAGTCTGTGAATCCCTGAAATCCAATCTTTTTTATAAACTTTATTACACTGGACTGGCCTACCTGGGCGTTATTAGCCAGCTCAGCAGATGTAAATACTTTGATTTCCTCTATATGATTAAGTATATAGTCAGCTATTTTCTTCTCTGTTTTAGAAAGTATGTCATAAAAATCATTGATCAAAAATTTTATAGACAAATCAAAACCTCCCTTATAATTCAATAAATAATTATACACCAATATAGACAAAAAGTACAAATATATGAATTTTTCATCCACATAGCAAGGGTTAGGGAGCGTTTAAGTCTATCCAATAATTCAGGGTGGTAGCCCTAAAAGAATAAAGAAGCAAAGTAGGAGTCCCTAAAGGTCGTGGTGGAGGAAGCTGAACAATAAACTTTTTTGTGACACTTGGGGAGAGTTGTACTAAAGAAGACACATTAGAAGAAAGTATTAAATATTTTTAACAGTTAAGTGTTGACAGGAAGGTGATTTTAGCCTAAAGTCTAATAGAGGAGTTCGGAGAATGAAAATAGAACAAATAGAACTAAATTTAAAATTGATGGTATAAAAGAAGGTTTAAAATGGGTATTGAAATAATAAAAGGATGGGTGTTGACAAGATGTATGGTGTATCGGTATTCCCTGGTATGGGAGTAGAAGTAGAGAAAAAGCTTAAATATATGGAAAGAGCGGCTGAGGTTGGAGTGAGCTACCTTTTTACCTCTCCTGAGACCCTTGAAGCTACAGGGGACTCTGAGCTCATGGAGATAGTTGAAAGGGCTAGAAGCCTAGGGATGATAGTTATCCTTCATATATCCAAGGAAGATTATGAGAGGTATGAGTGGAGCAGGTATGGGAAGTTTATATTTAGAGTTGGGAGTGGCTTTACGGAGGAGGAGATAGCTGAGCTTTCCAGGAACCACAGGATACAGTTAAATGCAGGTACAGTGGATGAAGGAACTTTAGAGAGGTATATGGACCTTGGAGTATCTCCAGAGGATATAAGCATGGGTTACGACAGCTACCCCAGAAGAGATACAGGAATCTCCATAGAACTCTTAAGGGAGAGAAACAGGGTCTTTAAGAGGTATGGGATAGAGGTAATGGCTTTTGTGGGAAGTCAAAATAAGAGGATGGGTCCTCTATTTGAGGGAATGCCGACTATAGAGGCCCACAGAAACCTGAATATCCTTGTGGGGGCCCAGGAACTTCTGGCTGAGGGATGCGATGTGGTACTAATAGGAGATAGCATGGCCTCTGGAAAGGAGCTAAGAGCTATAGAAGAGATAAAGGAGGGAGAGTGGCTCCTTCCTACCAAGGGGTATCCCATGTCCCCAGAAGAGAGAGAAATATTTGAAGGATCCCACAGGGAGAGGGTAGACCAGGGGGAGTATGTAGTAAGAAGCACCACTTCATCGGAGAGGGAAATTTTCAAAGAGATACCTCAGGGAATATGGAGTGAGAGGAAGGCAGGGAGTATCACAATAGATAACTGTCTCTATGGAAGGTATCAGGGGGAGCTCCAGATAGTTAAGAGAGATCTGCCAGCAGATGAGAGGGTCAATGTTGTGGGGAGGGTAGAGGATAGGGGAAGACTCCTCCACAGGATAAAGCCGGGAGACAGATTCAGGCTATATAAGATAAACAGGTAAAGCTGAAGGATATCCTTCAGCTTTTTCATTGTTAAGTAAAGTATAAAATCTATAAAAACTTTATATGAAGCAATCAGTATTCCAAATGATTGTTAGGGTGCAACGTCACGTTGCTTTTTACAGATATTCAATTATTTTCTGGGTTATCTCCCTTGTTCCCAGGGGAACTCCTCCCTTGGTGGAGATATCCGAGGTCCTGTACCCAGCCTCTAGTACCCTTTCAATGGCTCTGTAGATCCTCTGAGCCTCCTTTTTCATATTAAGGGAGTTTTCCATGAGCATAGCCCCAGAGATAATGGTGGCCATGGGATTTGCTATGTTTTTACCTGCTATATCTGGTGCTGATCCATGGATGGGCTCATAGAGTGATACCCCCTCCCCCATGCTGGCAGAGGGAAGCATACCTATGGACCCAGTTATTACACTGGCAATATCTGAGATGATATCGCCAAACATATTGCTGGTAACTATGACGTCGAACTGACTAGGGTCTATGACCATCTGCATAGCTGCATTGTCGATGTAGAGGTGGTTCACCTCTACTTCCGGATAGGACTTTGCTACCTCCTCTACAGTCTCCCTCCAGAGCTTGGAGGAAAAGAGCACATTGGCTTTATCGATACTGGTAATCCTCTTCCTTCTGCCCATGGCCTGTTCAAAGGCAATCCTTGCTATCCTCTCAACTTCATACTTACTGTAAGCCATCTTATCTGAGGCCTTCTCCTCTACCCTCTCCTTCTCTCCAAAGTAGATTCCCCCAGTGAGCTCCCTTACTATCATTATATCCAGCTTGTCCCCTATAATATGTGGTTTAAGGGGGCTGGAATCCTTGAGCTCGGTGTAGATTACAGCAGGTCGCAGGTTGGAGTATACTCCCAGTTCCTTCCTGAGCCTCAGAAGACCTGCTTCAGGCCTCTTATCCCCTGGTAGATGGTCCCACTTATCCCCTCCTACAGCTCCCAGAAGTATTCCGTGACTGTTTTTACATAGGTCTACTGTTTCCTTTGGGAGGGGATCTCCTGTATTGTCATATGCGATCCCTCCTATATCTCCCTCTATGAACTCTATTTTATCCTTTCCTATGGCCTCCCTCATTACCCTGACAGCACTCTCTGTTATCTCTTTTCCTATTCCGTCTCCAGGAAGCACAGCTACCCTTAATTTTTTATTGGACATGGACCCTACCTCCCCTATTTCTTCTTGCATACTCAAAGATTCCCCCGGCTTCTATGATCTCCTCCACATCTCCAAGGGGTTTTAGTGGATACTCCGTTCCCCTGGTGATATTTTTTATTGTGTTACTCTTTCTGCATATCTCTGCCTCATCTCCTGAGGAGAATCCATCTGAAAGTCCTTTCGCACACTCATAGGGGACTATAAATCCTCCGTCCACAGAGTTTCTGTAAAAGATCCTGGCGTAGCTTTCAGCTACTACAGCTCCAATTCCTGCCCTTTCAAGGGCAAGGGGAGCATGTTCCCTGGAGGAACCGCAACCGAAGTTTTTCCCTCCTATGACGATGGTAAACTCAGAGGTAAGACTTTCCTCCTCCTTAAAGGGATTGATCCTTTTAACCTCCGTAGGAAGCCCTGCAAAGGCATACCTTCCATATAACTTTGATTCCTCAGGGTCATCTACCCTGTATACCAGATACTTTGCAGGGATGATCTGGTCTGTATCGATATCATCCCCCACTACATAAACTCTTCCCCTAATGCTTTCCCTCATACCTCTCTCCTTCCTCAAACTATCGATAATAAAGTCAGTAACTCTTTTTTCTCCCCTATAGAACCTACATATATCTTCTTGGATCTGTTATATACCCTCTAATGGCAGAAGCTGCTGCTGTAAGGGGTGAGGCCAGGTAGACCTTTGAATCCATGGATCCCATCCTCCCTGGAAAGTTTCTGTTGGTGGTGGATATGACCACCTCGTTTCCTGTGGTTCGCCCAACTGTATCTGCAGGCCCTCCAAGACAAGCTCCGCAGGAGGGTTTTCCCACATGACAACCGGCTTCTCTGAAGATATCTATCATCTTGATGCCCTCTACCTCCATAGTTCTGATATCTTCCTCCACCTGGGTAGTGGCAGGAATTATAAATGTCTCCACAACCACTCTCCGACCTTTGAGGATACTGGCAGCCGCAATAAAATCTGTGGTCTTTCCCCCAGTACAGGACCCTATATATGCCCTGTCTATTCTTATTTCTTCAAGGTCTCTGGCCCTCTCCACATTGGAGGGGGAGTAGGGTTTGGCTACTAGGGGTTCTATCTCCTCTCCATTGAAGGTGTACTTGCTGTGGTAGTCAGCATGGGGATCCGATTTAAATATCTCATACTCCCTGTCGGTTTTATCCCTTAGAAACTCCACCACCTTGTCATCGGCCTCTATAATCCCGCATTTTCCCCCAGCTTCCACAGCCATATTGCAGATAGTCATCCTCTCATCTATATTCAGCTCCTTGATGGCACTCCCCTGAAACTCCATACACCTGTAGGTGCCTCCGTCAAAGCCTATGTGAGCTATTGCATGGAGGATGACATCCTTCCCCATTACATAGTCAGGTAGGGAGTTGTTGTAGGTAAACTTAATGCTTTCAGGAACCTTAACCCACAGCTTGCCGGTACCCATTATAAATGCCGCATCGGTATTTCCAATACCGCTGGCAAACTGCCCGAAGGCCCCTGCAGTACATGTATGGGAGTCTGTACCAAAGAGTATCTCCCCGGGTCTGGTGTGCCCCTCCTCAGCCAGGGCCACATGACATACCCCCTTGTACTTATCTGTAAAGGGTTCATAGAAGTATTTCAGGTCTTGCTCCCTGGCAAACTCTCCTATGAGCTCAACATTTCTGTTGGCATGCTTGTCAGTGGTGAAGATATAGTGGTCTGGTATGATAACCACCCTCTCCCTGTCCCATACCCTTGCATCCTCTCCAAACTCCCTCTTGAATATAGAGGCTGATCCGGGACCACATACATCGTGGGTAAGAAGGGTGTCTACATCCACCCATACATTCTCCCCGGGAGATACCCTCTCCCTTCCAGCTCTTCTTGCGATTATCTTCTCTATAATGGTCATCTCATTCATTCTCTTCTCCCCCTATGCAATTCTTATGCTCTCTATACAGTTGATGGCATCTATATATGCCTCTGCACTGGCTCTTACTATATCTGTATGTATCCCCCTACCACTTCCTACACTATCTCCGTGAGCTACCCTTACCCTTACCTCACCCTGGGCATCAGCACCACCGGTTATCCCGTGGATGGAATACTCCTTCAGCTCATACTCCCTGCCAAGCAGGGTGTTTATACCCTGGTAGATGGCATTTACCGGACCATCTCCCGTTCCACTGCCGAACTCCTTCCTGCCAGAGGATTCCATGACTATATCGGCCTTAACACAGTTTAGTGAGTGTCTTACCACCTCAAAGGTCACAAGTTTAGTTTTTTCCTCTACCTCCTTTATGGATCCCTGAGCCAGATACTCTATGTCTGCATCAAATATCTCCTTCTTCATATCTGTAAGGGCCTTAAACTTTTTGAAAAGTTCATCTGTCTTTTCCCTATTAAAGTCATACCCCATCTCCCTAAGCTTATCTGTAAAGGCATGCTTACCAGAGTGCTTACCGAAAACCATCTTATTTTTACTGTACCCTACGCTCTCTGGAGTCATGATCTCATAGGTGGTGGCATTTTCCAGCACCCCGTGCTGGTGGATCCCGGACTCATGGGCAAAGGCATTTCCTCCTACAATGGCTTTATTTGGCTGTACCCCTATACCTGTAAGCTGGCTCACAGTGGCACTGGTTGGAGCTATGTGGGTGGATACTATATTGGTAGTGGCATTAAGCTCCCTCTCCCTTACCCTCATAAGCATCACGATCTCCTCAAGGGCAGTGTTCCCTGCTCTTTCTCCCAGACCATTTACCGTACACTCTACCTGATGGGCACCGGCCTTTATGGCAGCAGCAGCATTGGCTGTGGCAAGTCCCAGGTCATTGTGGCAGTGAACAGAGATCTCAGCCCTCTCTATGTTAGGGACATTTTCTCTGATATCCCTGATAAGGGTTCCAAACTCATCGGGGTAGGAGTATCCCACTGTATCTGGAATATTAACAACTGTAGCCCCGGCCTCTATGACCCCTTCCAATACCCTGTAGATGAACTCCCTCCTACTCCTGCTGGCATCTTCACATGAAAACTCTATATCCCTGCACTTCCCCTTGGCGTACCTCACCATATCCACAGCCTGCTTATATACCTCATCCTCTGTCATCTTAAGCTTATATTTCATGTGGATATCCGATGTGGCGATAAAGGTGTGGATCCTTGGAAACTTAGCTGCCCTTATGGCATCCCACGCTCTGTCTATATCCCCTGGAAGGGCCCTGGCAAGGGAGGCCACTGTGGAGGACTCCACTACCCTGGAGATCTCTCTGATAGCTTCAAAATCTCCCTTTGAAGCTGCTGCAAACCCAGCTTCAATGACGTCTACACCCATCCTATCCAGCTTTTTGGCTATAAGTGCCTTCTCCTGGGCATTCAGATTTACTCCCGGTGTCTGCTCCCCGTCTCTCAAGGTTGTGTCAAAAATTTTAATCCTTCTCATAATACTTCCCCCTTAAATATTTGAAATTTTTAATTGATGAAGCTAAAAAAGTATAAAAAAAAGACAGCCATCTAGGCTGTCATTATCTATCTCACTTATGGTCGGTCAAGGTGATCTTGATTAACTAAAAGAATTCCCTGGTTTAGAGGGAATTAAGAGATTCTCTATGAATATCCTAATATGGTTATATACTGCTATGAGATTTGTACGGAATAATCTTGTGAGCAGTATGAGCAGCATAGTAGTTAGAATTTTCATAGTTCCCCTCCTTTCATTTAAATCCTGTTTTTTGTATTGGGATTAATATACTAAAGTATCGATCAGATGTCAACGTTTTTTTTAAAAATAAATCCTCATATGTTCAGGAGAGGAGGAATTTCAAGTGGTGGAGGGTATAAAATAAAGAGGAAGGTTTAATCGAGGTGAAGGTATGAGAGTATCTAAGTTTATAGGAGAGGGAGCCATAATAAAGGTATTGGTCTTTTTGATAGTATATGGATTTATCTTTACTAACAATAAAAACAGGGTTGTGGAGAAGTTCAGGGAGGATAACCTTAGCTATATCAACCTATTAGAACAGAAGATAGATGTGATGTCTGGCTTCCTTGAGGCTTCCTCGGATCTGTCCCGCCACCTCTATGAGGAGCATTATATGCACGATGAGGACCACCTGTCCCTGGAGGATATAGATGAGGAGCTGAACCTGGGGATAGGCTATATAGATAAAGAGGGGGAAAGGGTTCCTATAACCTCCCTCAGGAGAAGGGAGGGAGATCTACTTCAGGATGAAGCAAGGATAGCCTATACTACCCTAAAGTACAGTAGAAATATAAAGAGGGCCCTTGGTGGCAGTATATGGATCTACTACCATACCCATAGCGGTCTTCTCAGTGAATATCCCAAGTACAACCTCTACGATGACTTTCTTAGCTTTCAGAAAAAGGTGGAGGGAAGAAGGGATTACTATAACAGGAGGGGACTTACCCTGGATCTGATCCCTGGAGAGGGAAGGAGTGTCATAGCACACGTCTCCATACCTGTATACTATGGTGAAAAAGCTATGGGAATGCTATCTGGTAATATAAAGCCCGCCATCTACAGGGAGAAGGGGGTGGAGATGTATATCCTCAATAGTGGTGGTGAAGTAATTTTTACCACCTCCCCTGAAGAGGCACTTCAGGCTGAAGGGGTAACTTCCAGCAGGAAAGCTACTACCCTCAGCAGAAGAGGATGGAACTATATAATGACCTCCAGGCTGAGGGGGTATGACGGCCTCTTCTACTATACCCTTCCAGTAGTAAGGGTATACTACAGGGCATTTAAGGACAGCACAATACTCCTCCTAATTGCTTTCATCCTCTTTCTTAGTCAGAGGAATGTCAATAGGGAAAGGAGGACAGCAAGGGAGAGGGAGATCCTCATAGCACAGTTAGTTGAGATTAGAGGGAACCTGGAGGAGATGTCTGAGCAGGACTACCTGACAAAACTTCTGAACAGAAGAGGATTTTTAAAGAGAGCTGAAGCAGAGTATTCCAGGCTCAAGAGACACGGCGGAGTCTACTCCCTTATCATGTGTGATATAGACCTGTTTAAAAGATTCAATGACAGCTATGGTCACGAGTGTGGGGATATGGTGCTGAAGGAAGTCAGTGAGATGTTCAGAGGAAGCATCAGGGAGTCGGATCTGGTTGGAAGGTGGGGAGGAGAGGAGTTTATATTTCTTCTCATTGAAAGTGAGGGGTATCCGGCATATCAGAGGGCTGAGGCCCTGAGAAGATCTGTAGAGGAACACATCTTCAGATACAGAGAGCTGGAGCTTAAGATAACCATAAGCTTTGGAGTATACCAGGTAAACCCCTATCTCACCCTGGAGGAAAACATAAATATAGCGGACAGAGCCCTCTACCTGAGTAAACAGAGGGGAAGAAACAGAGTGGAGATAATAGAGGAGGGGAGCAGCTAAGCTAACCCTCTCCTTCTGGAAGATATGTATGAATTATAGGCGATACCGGATGCAATGAGGAGTATTCCTGCGATCTCCTTGGGCTGGATAACCACTCCAAAGAAGGTCCTGTCTATAACTATAGCTGCCCCGAGTTGTCCCAGGATTATTAGGGAGGTGGAGTAGGTTGCTGAGAGCTTCTGGAAGGCCAGGTTACAGAGGATGACGATCATGATTCCCAGAGCTCCTCCAGAATACATCCACATTGAGGCTGAGGACATATGGGAAATCCCCTCGGTAAGAGGCCCGGGCCTGAAGATGAAGTAGAGGAAGAACAGGACAACAGCTATAAAGTAGTTGTAGAATACACCATTGTATGTGTCAAGCTTTGCTGACAGGTGGGAGTTCATATGCATCTGAACCACCAGGATGATGCCTGTGAAGAATGCTAAAAATAGGTATAACATAGAGCCTCCTTATAGAATAATGATAATGCTTCCCAGGAAGATGAGGATCACTCCAGGGAGTTTTGCTATGGAAAATTTATTTTGTACACTGTCCAAAAAACCGATATGTTCCAGAAGAACAGAGGTAATTATCTGCCCTGCAATTCCAAGGGAAAGAGCAAGGGAGACCCCTACCTTTTGAATGGTGATATTATTAAACAAAACGATGAAGATACCCAGTCCTCCTCCAAAGTAGATCCATAGGGGAATATCCCTGTAGAATTTCACTCTGTTTTTCCTTAAAACAGAAAGGGCCAATAGGATAGTCAGGCCTGTGAGGTGGATGATAAAGACTGAATAGGTTTCTCCGATTATTTTAGAGAGGGTGGTATTAACACTTACCATGAGGGCTATTAAAAAACCAGAGATAAGCGGGGTTGTTTTTGTAAGTTTCATAGAATCCTCCTTTCAATATGCTATAATATATCAGATTTAAATTTAAAAGTTTCGGACAAATGTCCGAAGGGTGGTGGGTTATGGAGAGAATAAATGACAGCAAGAGGATAGAGGCCTACATAGAGGAGTTTAATCTCAAGGGGATAATAAAGGAGAGGTATCTGGATAAGATAGAGCTTCACAAGTATCGAAGGGGAGATATAATCTACTATATGGAGGATGACTTTGAATACTTCTACTTCCTGGTAGAGGGAAAGGTTCTTGTGCACCTGCAGACCATGGAGGGGAAGGAGATGCACCTGGATTTCGGGGAACCCCTGGATCTCTTCGGGGACCTGGAGTATATAAGCTCATCTGGGATATACAGTAATGTAGAGGCTATAAGGGACAGCTACCTTCTGGCCATGCCCAGGGATATTGTGGAAAAAAATGCCAGGGAAAACTATAAGTTCTACGAGATGGTCTCCAAATTTCTGGGGAAAAAACTTGTGAATACTTCAAAAAAATATACAAGTATGATCCTCTATCCTCTCAAAAACAGGATAGCAACCTACCTCTACGATCTGGCAGGGGACGATACTACTATAGAGGGCTTCAGACAGGGGGAGGTAGCTCTCTCCTATGGAATCAGCGACAGACACCTGAGAAGGGTCCTGGGAGAACTGGAGGATGAGGGAGTAATAAGAAGGGAGAGGGGAAGGATAGAGGTAGTAGACAGGGAGCTCTTAAAGGAGTACTGTATCAAGTAGAAAGTCTCTAGAGGACTTTCTTTTTTTTATGGTGAATGGATTAAAAAGAAGAGAGAAATGGAACAGGAAGGACTGCTACAGAACAAAAAGGACATGTGTCCTTATCAGGGGGAGGATAGGATGTTAAAATTATCGGGAGTATAGTCACTAGATAGATTTTAGATTTTTTATTATAACTGATAGAATGATACACAGATAGTGATGGGCAGATTTTTAGAGAATAGTCTATAAAAATCAAATAATTAA
>CAYSGC010000082.1:0-11932 GCA_964430145.1 uncultured Fusobacteriaceae bacterium
CGACAAATTATATCGCATATGCTATTTTTTTCTGGTTTAATTATACAATTCAGGAAATTTAAAAATCCCCATGGAAAAATCAGTAACTTAACCTTCCAATAAAAGAGGCCCCCCAGATCCCAGGAAGCCCAACCTCTTAATTATTTTATCATCTTTACTGCCATTACAACAGACATAGCTACAAAGATGGGTTTTATAAACTTAGCTCCATTTTTAATGGCCATTCTGCTTCCTATCTTTGAACCTGCGACCATAAAAATAGATGAGAAGAGTCCATACCTCCAGTTAATCTGTCCATTGTAAAGAAATGTTAGTAGGGCTGCAAAACCAGTGGTGAAGTTAAGCACCTTGGTGTTGGCAGTAGCCACAGTAAAATCAAACTTAAATATCTTTACCAGGCCAAACATAAAGAAGGTTCCAGTTCCAGGTCCAAAGAACCCGTCATAGAATCCCAGTACAGAGGTTAAAAGCTTACCCTTAACCTTGTTACCCGAGTGAAGCCCCTCATAGGAATCCTCCATTCCCACCCTCTTAGAGATAACTGTATAGATAGCCACTCCGAATATCATAAAGGGTATTAGCATCTCAAGTAACCTCGGCGAAATAAACTGAAGGGTAGTAACCCCTATTACAGCCCCTGCAAAGGCAAAGGGTACAAGCATCTTGAGAAGCTCCTTATTGAGCTTGTTGCTCTTAAAAAATTCATGGCTGCTGGTCAATGTTCCCAGAGAAGCTGCCACCTTATTTGTCCCCAGTGCAATATGAGGTGGTAAGCCTGCCAGTAAAAGCGAAGGAGTACTAATAAGACCTCCTCCTCCTGCTATAGAATCTACAAAACCTGCCAAAAACATTCCTATACATAATACAATTAGTTCCAACCTTAATCCTCCAAACTAACATTTATTTCCATATATAGTACCATATTTTTATAGATATATTAAGTGATATAATCCTTCCTTAAATTCATTTAAGGCCCCCTTAATTAACCTTCCATAAAATAAAAAAACCGGAGAATCCTCTCCGGTTTACATCTATAGGGCTGCTACTACAGAAACCTCTACTAGAAGCTCCTCTCTTGCCATCTTTGCCTCTACACAAGCTCTTGCTGGGGCAAATCCTTCATTTACCCAGTTATCCCATACATCGTTCATCTCCTGGAACATCGACATGTCCTTGATGTAGATCGTTGCAGATAATATCTTGTCTCTGTTGCTTCCAACACTTTCTAGCAGCTCGTCTACCTTCTCAAGAGTAGTTATAGTCTGCTCCTTGATCCCCTTGGTAGAATCCTTAGCCACCTGACCGCAAAGGTAAACTGTATTATTATGAACTACCGCTCTGCTCATTCTCTTCTGAGTTTCAAATCTTTTAATTTCCATGCTCTCTCCTTAAGTATAATATTATAGTTCAAATCCGTATGGAAGTAGTTCCTCCATGGTAAGTATTTTATAATCTTTTTTAAGGTTTGCCAAGATAATTATGGTGTCATCTGTAGAAAACTCCTTTATTACCTGTCTGCATGCTCCGCAAGGGCTCACTGGGCCACTTGTATCTGCAACGATACATATCTTGTCTATCCTCTTCATCCCCTTGGTCACTCCTGTGAAGATAGCTGTTCTCTCTCCGCAGTTACTCAGTCCATAGGAAGCGTTTTCCACATTGGCTCCCAGGTAGTGGTTTCCATTTTCATCCACTACTACAGCACCCACCTTAAATCCTGAATATTTCGTGTAGGCATTTTCACGAGCCTCTATCGCCTCATCTATAAGGGTAAATATTTCCCTCTCCTCTATTCTCATATTTTCCTCCTCAATAGGGCAATGAAAGGCATACTAAAAATTAGTATGCCTTAAATAGTCCCATTATTTATCAAGTATTCCCAGTGCTACCTCGATCATCTCTTTGAAGGTAGTCTGTCTTTCCTCTGATGTTGTCTCCTCTCCAGTTACAAGAGAATCAGAGATTGTCAGTATAGTAAGTGCTTTTGCTCCGTGCTTTGCAGCCACTGTATATAGTCCGGATGTTTCCATCTCTACACAAAGCACTCCAAAGTCTGCCCACTTCTTGTATGAGTTGAAATCATCCTGATAAAACTCATCTGAAGTGAATACATTTCCTGCCTTTATCTCGATTTTTTTTTCCTTTGCAGATTCCACAGCCTTCATAAATAGGTCAAATGAAGCTGTAGGGGCATAGTTGGCTCCGTTAAATCTGATGTTGTTAACACCAGAGTTTGTAGATGCAGCCATGGCTATTACAATATCTCTTACCTTTACGTCCTCTCTGTATGATCCTGCAGATCCTACTCTTATAAGGTTCTTTACTCCATACTCCATGATTAGCTCATTGGCATAGATTGAGATAGATGGTACTCCCATTCCAGTTCCCTGTACAGATACTCTCTTTCCCTTGTATGTTCCAGTATATCCATACATTCCTCTTACCTCATTGTAGCAAACTACGTCCTCTAAAAACGTCTCTGCTATCCACTTAGCTCTAAGAGGATCTCCTGGTAGTAGTACAGTTTCCGCTATCTCACCTTTTTTTGCTCCTATGTGTATGCTCATCTTATTCCCTCCACGATTAATTTCTGTGGCCTTCTAGGCCGATCTCTTTCTTCTAATAAAGATCCTTGGCAAAACTTCCCTCAGCTTCATTTCCTAGGATTAGCTCCTCCAGTGTAGCAGCTATATCTGCAAAGGTAGTTCTTGTTCCAAGATTTATATTTCTCTTAATATTCTTTCCGTATACAAGGATAGGTACATACTCCCTTGTGTGATCCGTTCCCTCATATGTAGGGTCGCATCCATGGTCTGCAGTAAGGATAAGGATCTCATCCTCCTTCAGGCTCTCCATAATCTCAGGAAGGTATGAATCAAACTCCTCTAGGGCTGCCTTATATCCTGCAGCATTTCTTCTGTGACCATACTTCATATCAAAGTCCACAAGGTTTGTAAAGATAAGTCCCTTACTGTCCTCCTTAAGAGCTGCCAAGGTCTTTAGTATACCGTCCTTGTTGTCCAGGTTTGTTCCTCTGCTGTCGGTAACTCCCTGGCCAGCGAAGATGTCGCTTGTTTTTCCAACAGCTACCACATCTAGTCCGGCATCCTTAATCTTATCCAGTACCGTTGCTCTTGGTGGTACTACAGAGTAGTCGTGTCTGTTTGCTGTTCTGGTAAAGTCCCCCTTACCGCTTCCGATATATGGTCTTGCAATTACTCTTGCCACTGGAGACATCTCTCCGCAGATCTCTAGGGCGATCTTGCAGGCATTGTAGAGCTCCTCAAGAGGAATGTGCTCCTCGTGGGCTGCCACCTGGAAAACAGGGTCAGCTGATGTATATACTATCCATGCTCCCTTTTCTATCTGCTCATCCCCGTAGTCGTCAAGAACTGCTGTTCCTGAGTATGGCTTGTTGCAGAGAACCTTTCTTCCGGTTCTTCTTTCAAACTCAGCTAGAACCTCTGCTGGGAATCCCTCTGGATAAGTCGGGAATGGTTTATCTCCGATTACCCCTGCTATCTCCCAGTGTCCTGTAGTGGTGTCCTTTCCCTGAGCTTTTTCAGCTGCTCTACCATATGCTCCGTCAGCATCCTCTGTGGCAGGAGTTCCTGCTATCTCAGTAAGGTTACCCAGTCCCAGTTTCCCCATATTTGGAAGCTCCAGAGTTCCACACTCCTTGGCAATATTTCCAAAGGTATTTGACCCTACATCTCCGTATTTATCAGCATCTGGAAGGTACCCTACTCCGGCACTGTCCAGTACTATTACTGTTGCTCTCTCTATCTTCTTCATGGCTTAACCTCCGTCTACCTTAGAAAATTAAAGGGGCATAAGCCCCTTATTTTTAGTACTCTCCCTCTTTTGCTTTACCAGTAGTTACCAGTGATACTCCAGAAGAAGTTCCTAGTCTTGTTACACCCATCTCAAT
This sequence comes from uncultured Fusobacteriaceae bacterium, assembly GCA_964430145.1. Taxonomy (GTDB): domain Bacteria; phylum Fusobacteriota; class Fusobacteriia; order Fusobacteriales; family Fusobacteriaceae; genus Propionigenium. The sequence goes on from CAYSGC010000082.1 coordinate 3,932, forward strand.
GTACTTTTCAGCTGTTTCGTTATCTCTTACTCCACCAGCTGCTTTGATCTGTGCCTTGTCTCCCACTACTTCCTTCATAAGAGCTACATCCTCAAATGTAGATCCTCCAGTTCCAAATCCAGTGGAAGTCTTTACAAAGTCAGCTCCTGCATTTAATGAAAGCTCGCATGCCTTTCTCTTCTCGTCCTCAGTCAGGTAGCAGTTCTCGTGGATAACCTTAAGAACCTTGTCTCCCATAGCTTCCTTTATCTCTCTTATCTCCTGCTCCACTTCAGCGTACTTTCCAGACTTCATGAACCCGATATTGATTACCATATCTATCTCATCTGCACCGTCTTCGATACACTTCTTAGTTTCAAATACCTTAGCATCCTTGGACATTGCTCCTAGTGGGAATCCGATTACTGCTGCTATCTTTACATCTGTACCCTCTAACTCCTTCTTTGCCAGTGGTACGTATGATCCATTTACACATACTGAGAAGAACTTGTACTCCTTAGCCTCTGCACAAAGCTTCTTGATATCCTCCTCTGTAGTTGTAGCCTTTAATACCGTGTGGTCGATATACTTGTTTATTTCCATTCCATTCCCTCCTAGGTTTTATATATAAAGTTTCTTTAATAATCTCTCTTTTTCCTCATTGCTTATAAAGGCTCCCCTGATTGCATTTTCAGACATCCTGCAGATATCCTCCTCTGTAAGGGGGGTGTAGCCCTCTAAAAATTCTATCTCTTTATTGTAGTTGGTGTTGGATACTGTTTTGTTGTCTGTATTGAGACATACCTTTAAACCATAGTCCAGATACGATTTCAGGGGATAGTTCTTAAAGTCCTCCAGAGCCTTTGTCTGGTAGTTGCTGATGGGACAGCACTCCAGATATATCTCATTGTCTCTCAGGTACTCCAGAAGCTCTCTGTCCTCATAGGCTCTGATTCCGTGACCTATCCTGGATGCTCCCAGTCTGATAGCCTCCCAGACGCTTTCAGAGCCCAGGGCTTCCCCTGCGTGGATGGTGAATGGTATCCCTGCCTCCCTGGCTTCCCTGAAGGTTTCTTCAAAGAGGGAAGCTGGATAGCTCCTCTCATCCCCTGCAAGGTCTATTCCCACAACCCCCCTCTCGGAGTATTTCTTAGCCAGCTCCAAGACATCCCTTCCGCTCTCTGTTGGACGGTGTCTCAGAATACAAAGGAGAAGGTTACAGCTTATGTCATACCTCTCCATAGCTCTTCCAAAGCCTTCCAGTACAGCTTCCACAACCTCTTCCAGTTTCAGCCCCTCCTTTATGTGTAGGTGGGGTGCAAACCTTACCTCGGCGTAGATATATCCTTCCCTAGCCAGGTCCTCTGCCAGCTCATAGGCTGTTCTCTCTAAGCTGTATTTGCTCTGCATCACCTTGCACGGAATATCAAACTTTTTCAGGTACTCCACAAGATCTTTGTTTTCCCTGTCTACCCTGAGATACTCCACCAGCTCATCTGTATCATAGGTTGGAATCTCAATATTTTCAAGCTTTGCTATATCTATAACACTCTCAGGTCTTAATGAGCCGTCTAAATGTAGATGCAGCTCCGCTTTTTTACACTTCATCCTCCAACTCCCTACTAAATATTTACTGAGTGAACTTCAAGGATAACCTTTCTATCCTCTACCTTGTCACTTACGATGTCAAACGCTCCATCCAATAGCCTTATAGAAGATTCAAGGTTGATATCCTCGTCATAGTAGATCTTTGCCAGTACCTCTCCAGCCTCTACCATGTCTCCGATCTTCTTTGTAAGTACTACTCCCACTCCGTGGTTTATAAGGTCTTCCTTAGTAGCTCTTCCTGCCCCGAGTACCATAGCAGACTTTCCTACCTCTTCTGCCTCTATCTTACCTATGTATCCGCTGCTCTTTGCTTTAAATTCTATCATATTTTGAGCCATAGGTAGAAGCGAATAATCATCTACCAGTCTAGGGTCTCCTCCATACTCTCCGATAAACTCCTTAAGCATCTCAACTGGCTTACCGGATTTTATCATCTCATCAACCATGGCCTTTCCTTCCTCTATAGTTGCAGCATCTCCCTTTATCTGAAGTGCCACAGCCACAAGAGTCTCTACAAGCTCAGTGAAGTCTGCAGGTCCGTTCCCCTTAAGAGTCTCTATAGCTTCTATCACCTCTAGTGAGTTACCCACTGCAAGTCCTAGAGGCTGATCCATATCTGTAAGTACCGTTACTACCTTTCTGTCAAAGGAATCCCCTATCTGAAGCATTGTCTTAGCCAGGTCCCTTGCCATATCAAGGTCCTTCATGAAAGCTCCCGATCCAACCTTAACGTCTAGGATTATTCCGTCTGCATATACAGCCAGCTTTTTACTCATGATAGAGCTTGCAATTAGCGGAATACTCATTACAGTTCCCGTTACATCTCTTAGAGCGTAGATCTGCTTATCAAGAGGTACTACCTTGTCCGATGCTCCCATTATTCCCGTACCGGTCTTGTTTATTACCTCTACCATTCTCTCCTTTGTCTGGGGGAAGTTGAATCCCTTTATAGATTCAAACTTATCTATAGTTCCTCCAGTATGACCTAGTCCTCTTCCTGAGAGCTTAGCTGTTCCTATATCAAAGCTTGCAAATAATCCCGCAAGAGCTATTGTAGTCTTATCTCCGACTCCCCCTGTAGAGTGCTTATCGATAAGAAACTTGTCTATACCGTCAAACTTGATAAGATCTCCAGAATTCATCATCTTTCCAGTGAAGGTCTTTAATTCATCCTTCTCCATCCCGTTAAAGTATGTAGCCATTAAAAAGGCTGACATCTGATAATCGGGTATACTTTTATCTAAGTATCCATCCAACAGAAAGTTTATCTCATCCTCTGTCAGTGTCTTACCATCTCTCTTTTTTTGGATCAAATCAACAGCTCTCATCTATATCCTCCTTAAAAAACTATCATAATAATTCTATACCAGTTTTTTACCTTTTTCCCTACTTTTTCCCTACTTTTTGTAGGTTATTCGACAAAAATATGATATAAAATTTCTATATAAAAAAATAGGACAGGTGACTCATATATGATTAGTAAAAAAAGTATCAAAGATTTCATTGCAGATTATCATTTGGAGGATATACTCACCGACAAAGTTATTCCACACTTGAAGTTAAAAAGCTACAAAAAGGATGAACTTATACTTAATGCTCACGAACCTGTAAAAAACATCTATTTTCTCGTAGAAGGTATGGTAGAGATCAGTTCTATGATGCTTTCAGGTAACAAAATTTTTATCAACTACCTCTACCCGCTTGAGATCTTTGGAGATGTAGAGTATGTAAATAAGAAGGTGCCTATGTTTGATGTACTGGCTGCAGAGCCCTCTCTCTGTATAGTGCTTCCCTTCCCCGTGATAGAACAGTACCTGGAGACCTCCTACCACTTCTGGAAACTTCTGGCTGTTGAGGGAAACACGAAACTTCTGAGAACAAACAAGGCAACAATCTTAAAGGGGACCTACTCCCTAAAGACAGTCCTTTCAAACTATATTATAAAGAGCGGCTACTCCATCACCTTTAATTCCATGGCAGAACTTGCCCTTCAGTTCAATGTAAGCTACAGAAACCTTTCAAGGGTCATTAAGGAGCTGGCTGAGGAGGGAGTCATAAGGAAGGAGAGAAAGAGAATTACCACCTTGGATAGAGAGAGATTAGAGGATTATTCAGCAGACCTTTAGAAGAGAAGACCCAAGGTCTTCTCTTTTTTTGTTCATTTTTGTGATTTTGTCAATTGTTTTTCATACATACCCTTGGTATAACCTTCTTAACGGTGGATATATCTTTTATGAAAAGGGAGGAAAGTATGAAAAAAAACGGATTTACCTTGATCGAACTCATGGTTGTTATAACCATTATAGGTCTTCTTTCATCCATTGCAATGCCCAGGTTTGTGGAGATAATTAACTCTGCTAAGGTGGCCAATGTCCAGGGAAATCTCTCTTCTATGAGGACTGCTATTGGGATGTACAGCGTTAAAACTGGTGAATACCCAAGGGAAACTCAGATAATAAGGAATAACAATGGAGAAGGACCGGATCTTCAGGAGATTTTTGAAGGTAAGGATGCTGAAAGCAGGGAGGACAGGTATGCCCTCAGTGATTTTTTTAGCAAAACCAAATTTTCAAAGACCCCTGCATTTTTTTCAGATAATATTGTGGAGATCTATGAAACAGCAAGAGTTATCTACCCTGCATCCAACTACAGAACCGGAAATGCTCTATACCCCTTTAGACCAGATTCCGGGACGGGCGGATGGATTTACAGAGAGAGCGACGGGGCATTGAGAGCCTATCTGGCTAAGGGGGCTTACGGAAATTCTAAAATTAATTGGCCGGAATTTTAAAAATAGGTGACTTAGTCACTTATTTTTTGTTTTTTTTAATGCTATACTAAAATGAAATCTTTTCAAAACTTAAATCTTTTTTAGTTTAAAGGCAGTTTCCTTCCCCGAGGAAACTGCCTTTTCTCATTTTACTCACATATTAATACGTCCCTTATAAAGTTTCCCTTACCCACACTACACCTTTCACTTATCTTAAAGCCTGCCTTTAAGATAAGATCATCCAGCTCTTCAAAGGTAACCATTATCATCCTTTTTGAGATCCTTCTGGCTGTCTCTATCATCTCCAGCTGAAGCTCTTTTGTTGTGTGACTGAATATTCCATAGGGAATATCTAAAATAGAAACATCATACTCCTCTGCTATCTTATTCATATCCTGATTTACCACCCTCTCCTCCAGACCAAAGTACCTCAGGTTTTCCTTAGCATTTGCTGTTGTCTTGGGACTCAGTTCATACCCGCAGATATCATATCCTGCCGATAATCCCTCTATAAGGGTGGTTCCCACTCCGCAGCATGCATCCACTACCCTGGTTTCAGGATCACCCATAGTTGCTATATTCACTATGGCTTTCGCTGTTCTTATTCCCAGGGAGTTTGAGTAGGTACAGGGCTTATTGTCATGCTCCTTCCACCTGTAATCATTGTTTACACATATACCAAATAGCCATTTCTCTTTATACTTGGTTATTCCAAATCTTATCTTAGGTGCTGTCATAGAGGGGAATCCGATTATTCTGAGACCTATCTCCCTTACACTCTTCAGTCTCTCCTCATATGGTATGTTCCCGCTTTCCAGCCTTAAATACTCAGCCTTAAAGTCTTCCATATGTATCTGGGCTTCCTCCAGCTCCTTTAATATCTCTTCAAAGGTATCCCTTTCATATAGTATCTCCAGCCTCCTCTTTATAAAGGGGCTGTTGGAAGGGTTGAACTCTCTTTGAGAGATCAATACCTTATCTTCAGGAAGAGCCTTAAATAGCGTCCTCATCTCCATCATGCAAAGGTCTCTTTCATAGACCGGGTAATTTATCACATATAAGTATTTCTTTATCTCCTTCACTGCTTCCTCCTTGAAATCTCCTCATAAAATAATAAGCCCAACTCTGGTTGGGCTTATTATTTATCCTCTTAATATCCTATCACAGTTTACGGCTGTAGGCACATTATTTTTATATATTCTTTCTCATCGGAAGTCTTTTCCCCTTTATTTGGTAAAGTAATCACCCTACTCAAAACTCTGTCCTAATAAAAAAGAGGGAGACAACTCCCCCTAACTCCACTCTACTTCTCTGAAAACTTCTTCCAGTCAGCTAGGAACCTCTCAAGTCCTGCGTCTGTAAGGTGATGGTGCAGCATCTTCTCTATTACTTTAAATGGCAAAGTTCCTATGTGAGCACCGGCTTCTGCCGACTCCAATGCTGCCTGAGGACTTCTTATGCTGGCAGATATGATCTCTGCTTTGATATCATGAAGCCTAAATATATCTGCTGTTCTCCTTACTACATCCATCCCCTTTTCTCCTATATCATCCAGCCTTCCCACAAAGGGACTCACAAATGCTGCTCCTGCCCTTGCTGCTAGGAGAGCCTGAGATGGTGTAAATATAAGTGTTACATTTACCCTTATTCCCCTACTGCTCATTATCTTGGTTGCCTTTAATCCCTCCTCTGTTAGAGGCACCTTAATAACTATATTTTTATGAATGGAAGCTAGCTCTACTCCCTCCTCTACCATACCCTCTGAATCGTTAGACACTACCTCTGCACTTACAGGTCCATCCACTATCTCAAGTATCTCCTTCAGAGTCTCCTTAAAGTCCCTTCCCTCCCTTGCCACAAGGGAAGGATTTGTTGTTACCCCTGCCACTATCCCCATATCTGCTGCTCTCCTGATTTCATCGATATTGGCTGTATCTATAAATATCTTCATAACCACACCTCTCCTTAAAATGACTTGTCTAAATGCACTCTCTACTATTCTATACCTACCAAGGAAGGTGTTACTTTCTTTTAAATCTTATCTTTAAATTTCAGCTATCAATTCTCTACAGGATCTGTCAAATAAAAATCAGCGTGACGTTGCATCCTAAATAATCAATTGGTATACTCATTACTTTAATCTAAGTTGTTACTTAAGAAATAACCACTAAAAAATCTTAAAACCAAAGTTTTTTAGACACGAATTTGCACGAATTTTCTAAATAAAAGTACTTTAGCCAGTTGAGCAAAATTAAAAATCATCATTTGTGAAAATACTTCCCACTTGTTTTACATTCTAATTTGTGTCATTAGTGGCAGATGTTTTGAATCCCACCTAAAGGTAACAACTTAAATTACTTTATATCGTTCTTTTATAAAAACTATACTTTCCTTAATAATCAAAACTACCACTTCAAGTGGTAGTTTGCTCAAGCCCTAGAAGGGCGATGTCCCAGCATTGGGCTGAAGCCCTTCTGAACGGTTTGCCAACCGCGTAATATTTCATTCAGCTACTTAAGTAGCTCTTGGTTTCTAGTTCTTTCTTACTTTATCTCCAGTAAAAGGATCCATATACTCTTTCAAAGTTAACTGATCCTCAGCAATATCTTCTTGCAGCTGACTTCTTATATACTCCTCGATCCTTTTCCTGTTCCTACCTACTGTATCAACATAATATCCTCGACACCAAAAATGTCTATTTCCATATTTATATTTTAAATTCGCATGTCTATCAAATATCATTAATGAACTTTTACCTTTCAGGTAACCCATGAAACTTGAAACGCTTAACTTAGGTGGAATACTTACTAGCATATGTATGTGGTCTTTACAAGCACTTGCTTCATGTATCTCTACTTTTTTATTTTCACAGAGCTTTCGAAGTATTTGTCCTATATCTTATTTTATCTTCCCATATATTATCTGTCGCCTATACTTTGGCGCGAAAACTATATGATATTTACAATTCCATCGAGTATGTGCTAAACTGTTGCTATCCATTTGAACCTCCCTTAATTATTCACTGGTCGGCAAACCTAAAGTGATTATATCAAGGGAGGTTTTTTCATATCATAAGCATAGCCTTCCGGCTTTTTGGGGACCACCCGCATAGCAGGTGGTTTTCTTTTTTACAATAAAAAAAGAGGGGATATCTCCCCTCTTCTAGTGTCCTTACTTTACTCTCACTACCTTGAATGAGTTAGTTGTTCCAGGCTTATATATCTCATCTCCACAAGATACCACCATTATGTCCCCTGATTCTACAAGCCCCATCTCCTTGGCCCTTCTCTCAGCTGCCTCACAGAACTCCTCTATAGTCCTGATTCCAGGTTCTACTATTGCTGTAGTTCCCCTTGTTAGAGCAAGCTGTCTAGAAGTCTGCTCATTGTTGGTAAGAGCCAGAATCTGTGAAGTAGGGAAGTACTTTCTCAGAGCTTTTGCTGCCCTTCCTGTCTCAGAGGCACTTACTATAAGCTTAGCTCCCAGAGTTTCAGCTGCCTCCACAGTTCCGTGGGATACTGCTTCAGTTATAGGCATCTTCCCTTCAAACTCCATCTCATATGATGGGATTATAGCATCTGTTCTTTCAGCGATCTGTGCCATGATAGTTACAGCCTCTACAGGGTATTTACCCTTTGCAGTTT
>CAYSGC010000083.1:0-11932 GCA_964430145.1 uncultured Fusobacteriaceae bacterium
TAGAAAGATAAAAGTGAGGAAAACCTTTGCTTTTTATAGGGGGATGTGATATAATTCAGTTAGATAATACATATATAGAACACGAACAAGAGTGGGTTTAAGCCCACTCTTTCTTTCGTAATCTTGGAAAGAGAGGTGAAATGATGCAGAAAGAAGCAAAGACAACTCTTTTAGAAAGAGTAGAGAAATTAGTTCTTCCAGTAACTCAAGAGCTAGGGCTTGAGCTAGTGGATATTGAATATCTTCAAGATGGCGGATACTGGTATCTAAGAGTTTATGTGGAGAAGGAAGATGAAGATATAAGCCTTGACGACTGTGCAAAAGTAAGTAACAGGATAGATGAGGATGTAGATGCCTTAATCAAGGAGAAGTTCTTCCTAGAGGTGTCTTCTCCAGGTGTGGAAAGACCTCTGAAAAAGGAGAGCGACTACACAAGGTTTGCTGGACAGAAAGCAAGACTTATCTTAAAACACAAGATGGAAGATTCAAGAAACTGGACTGGAGTCATTGAAAAATATGAGGACAGCATTATTTATCTGGATGTGGAAGACAAGGTGTTAGAGATCCCTTATTCAGAGGTTAAGAAAGCCAATCTTGTATTTGAATTTGAGGATTTTTAAATTTTAGGAGGTAACGGGAATGAATAAAAAGGACGCTAAGATCTTCCTTGACGCTCTAACTGAATTAGAGAAGGAGAAGGGGATAAGCAAAGAGAGTCTCCTTGAAACTGTAGAGCAGGCACTACTGGCTGCATACAAGAAGCACTATGGTGACGAAGAAAATAATGTAAAAGTTATAATAAATAGAGACACTGGAAATGTAGAGGTGTTTGAGGTTAAGACTGTAGTAACTCAGGAAGACCTTTATGACCCTGCAGTGGAGATCATCCTTGAGGATGCTCTAGAGCTTAAGAAGAGAGCTAAGCTTGGAGACGTTATGGAGATTCCTGTAAAGTGTGAGGAGTTCAGAAGAAACGCTATCCAAAATGGAAAGCAGATTGTAATTCAGAAGGTAAGAGAAGCTGAGAGACAAAATGTATATGATAAGTTTAAGTGCAGAGAGGATGACATCATAAACGGTATCATCAGAAGAATCGATGACAGAAGAAATATCTTTATCGAGTTTGACGGAATAGAGGCTATGCTTCCTATCACTGAGCAGTCTCCAGCTGATCTTTACAGAATCGGTGACAGACTTAAGGTATATGTTGTAGAGGTTGAAAAGACTTCTAGATTCCCTAAGATCCTTATCTCTAGAAAGCACGACGGACTTCTTAGAAAGCTATTTGAGCTTGAGGTTCCTGAGATCGAAGAGGGTACAATCGAGCTTAAGGCTGTATCTAGAGAAGCTGGTTCAAGAGCTAAAGTTGCAGTATACTCAGCTAACCCTGAGGTGGACACTGTAGGAGCTTGTATCGGTCAGAGAGGTCTAAGAATCAAGAATGTAGTAAATGAGCTAAACGGTGAGAAGATCGACATCGTAGAGTGGAAGGAAGCTAAGGAAGAGTTTGTATCGGCAGCCCTTAGCCCGGCAAGAGTTACAAGCGTAGAGATTCTAGAGGACGAAGTAACTGCAAGAGTAATCGTAGATAACTCACAGCTATCCCTTGCTATCGGTAAGAACGGTCAGAATGCAAGACTTGCTGCAAAGCTAACTGGAATGAGAGTAGATATCAAGACGATAGAGGCAGCAGCAGCTGAGGCAGAGGCTATGGCAGCTGAGGTGGAAGCAGCTGAAACAGTGGAGGCTCCAGTAGATGGAGAATAAAACTGAGAGAACCTGTGTAGTCTGTAGAGAGAAGAATGAGAAGAAAAATCTCTTCAGAATAGCTAAGAGGGGTTCTAAATATGTATATGACAGGGAGCAAAGGATGCAGGCAAGGGGGGCATATATATGCAAAACCCACGAGTGTGTAAAGCGTCTGTCCAAGCATAGAAAATACAATATGGACATAGCGGAGCTCAGCAGGATGCTTGAGGACCTTAAAAAGGGTGCCAAGGATTATCTTGGTATCTTAAGGGCCATGAAGACATCTGAATTTTTGAGCTTTGGTATGAACATGGTGTTTGAGGATATAGAGAAGGTTCACTTTATCATTATAGCTGAGGATATCAGCGATAAAAATGATAAGAAGATAATCTCCAAGGCAAAGGAGATGGGGATAAGCTATGTTCACTCTGGAAGTAAGAGTCAGTTAGGTGACATCTTCGGAAAAGCAGAGGTAACTGTGGTTGGAGTGAAAAATAAGAAAGTAGCACGTGGGCTCATAGAGTAGGCGTACTAGGAGGTGTTAGTGTGAAAAAAAGAGTACATGAAGTAGCAAAAGAATATAATATGTCTAACAAGGATTTTTTAGATGTAGTGCATGAACTAGGAATAGATGCAAACTCACATCTTTGTGGATTAGAGGACAGCGACATAGAGAGAATTGCAAAGCACTTAGGGGATGATGAGGATTCTTCTAAGAAAAAGAAGAAGAAAAAGAAGAGATCTAAAGGTGCCAAGGAATCTAAGAAGGAAACTTCTAAGGAGACTAAGGAGAAGACTTCCCACAAGAAGAAGAAGGGAAGAAGAGTAGACTTTATTGTAAATAAAGCAGAGGAAGTAGAGGAAGTAGTAATCGAGGAAGACGGATTAAAGGTAATCAAGCTTGCAGGTGAGATTACCCTAGGAGACTTCGCAGCTAAGCTGAAGATATCATCTACTGAGCTTATCAAGAAGCTATTCCTTAAGGGACAGATGCTTACTATAAACAGCACTCTTCCGATGGAACTTGCAGAGGAGATTGCAGAGGAGTACGACGCAATCATCGAGATCGAGGAACCAGAAGAGTTAGAATTCGGAGAGAAGTTTGCCCTTGAGATAGAGGACAAGGAGGAAGATCTAAAGGAGAGACCACCTGTAATCACTATCATGGGACACGTTGACCACGGAAAGACTTCCCTTCTAGATGCAATCAGAACTACCAACGTAGCTGACGGCGAGGCTGGAGGAATCACTCAGAAGATTGGTGCCTACCAGATCAATAAGAATGGACAGAAGATCACATTCGTAGATACTCCAGGTCACGAAGCCTTTACTGACATGAGAGCAAGAGGAGCGCAGGTAACTGATATCGCAATCCTTGTAGTAGCAGCAGATGACGGTGTAATGCCACAGACTGTAGAGGCACTAGCTCACGCGAAATCAGCTAATGTACCTATTATCATCGCAGTAAACAAGATAGATAAGCCAGAAGCTGACCCGAGCAGAGTTAAAAATGAGCTTATGGAGCACGGAATCGTTCCTGTAGAGTGGGGAGGAGACGTAGAATTCGTAGAGGTATCTGCTAAGCAGAGAATCAACCTAGACGGTCTACTAGAGACGATCCTTCTTACAGCTGAGATCCTAGAGCTTAAGGCTAACCCTAAAAAGAGAGCTAAGGGTATTGTACTAGAATCTAGACTAGATCCTAAGGTAGGACCTATCGCTGACGTGCTTATCCAAGAGGGAGAGCTAAAGGTAGGAGACATCATCGTAGCTGGAGAAGCTAACGGTAGAGTAAGAGCCCTAATCGACGACAAGGGAGACAGAGTAGAGACTATCGGACTGTCTCAGCCAACTGAGATAATCGGATTCAACGCTGTACCAGGAGCTGGAGACGTAGTATATGTTATCCAGAATGAGCAGCACGCAAAGAGAATCGTAGAGGAGATGGCGAGAGAGAGAAAGATGGCTACAACAGCTAAGAAGTCTATCACTCTAGAGTCACTGTCTCAGACTCTTGAGGAAGCAGCAATCAAGGAACTTAACATCATCCTTAGAGCAGACTCAAAGGGATCTGTAGAAGCTCTTAAAGACTCTCTAAACAAGATCTCAACAGATGAGGTAGCAGTAAACATCATCCAGGCAGCATCTGGAGCTATCACAGAGTCAGACGTAAGACTAGCTGAGGTATCCAATGCCATCATCATCGGATTCCACGTAAGACCTACAACGAAAGCCCTTAAGGAAGCAGAAGCGGCAGGTGTAGAGATCAGAACATCTTCTATCATCTACCACATCACGGAGGATATCGAGAAGGCCCTTACTGGAATGCTTGAGCCTGAGTTCAAGGAGATCTACCTTGGAAGAATCGAGATCAAGAAGGTGTTTAACATCACTGGATTCGGTAAGGTTGCTGGATGTTTCGTAGTGGATGGAAAGGTTAAAAACGACTCTAACATCAGACTACTTAGAAACGGAGTAGTAGTATATGAAGGTGCACTGAGCACTCTTAAGAGATATAAAGACGATGCTAAGGAAGTTGTAGCAGGTCAAGAGTGTGGACTTGGAATTAAGAACTTCAACGATATCAAAGAGGGAGATATTGTAGAGGCATTTGACATTCAAGAAATAAAGAGAACACTTAGATAATTGGTTTGGGCAGGGAGGGGATCCTCCCGACCAACCTTAAAATTCTAGTAGAAAGTGAGTGTGATAACATGAGAAAACAGAGACTTGGAGCTATAGAAAAAGAGATATCTAAGATCATATCACAGGTACTTTTTGAGGAGATAAAGAACACTAAGATTAAAGGAATGCTTTCTGTAACTCACGTAAGGGTAACTCCTGACTCGAAGTTTGCAGATGTAAGTTTTAGTGCCCTTCCAGTACCTGGAAAAGAAACAAACAAAGAGATGATCCTAGAGGGACTTAATGAAGTAAAGGGTTACTTCAGAAAAAGGATTTCAGAGGAGCTTGGTCTAAGATACACTCCTGAGATCAGAGTAAAGCTAGATGACAGTATAGAGCATGCAGTTAATATCTCAAAGATACTCGATGAAGTAAAGAGATAGTGATTGGTATGCGGTGGGAATACAGTGAACTGACCAACGACCTTGTTAAGAAAAAAATGGGAGAGTGGGGATTTTCTGAGAGTCTCACTAGGCTTCTATTGAATAGGGGAGTAGATACAAAGGAAAAGATAGAGGAGTTCATAGAACCGCATGTGCAAAAATTTAGGGATCCCTTTGAATTTGAGAGAATGGATGAAGTCGTAGAGAAGATCTGTTCCCTCAAGGAGAGGGGAGAAAAACTGTATATATATGGAGATTATGATGTAGACGGAATCACAGCTGCAGCCTTCCTGGTCCATGTGTTTGGAGAGATAGGAATAGATGTGGACTACTACATCCCCAACAGGATGGAGGAGGGGTATGGTCTGGATGAAAAGGCCATCAACTATATCCATAAAAGGGACGGTAAGCTTATTATCACGGTGGATACAGGGGTCAACTCTGTGGAAGAGGTGGAGTATGCCAAGAGCCTGGGGATAGATGTGGTGATAACGGACCATCATAAGATAGTAAAGGAAGAAGGGGATGAGAAGCTCCTTATAATTAATCCCAAGCTAAGCGACAGATATACATTTAAATACCTGGCTGGAGCCGGAGTAGCTCTAAAAGTAGCTCAGGCAGTATATATGGAACTTGATATCCCTTTGGAGAAACTCTATGAATACATAGATATTGTTATGATAGGGACTGTAGCTGATGTAGTGCCTATGATAGATGAAAACAGAATCATTATAAAAAAAGGGCTGGAAGTAATTAAAAATACCCGTGTTAAGGGACTTACCTACCTTCTGAAGTACCTCAAGCTTCAGAACAAGGATATCAACACTACCGATGTAAGCTTCTTTATCTCACCCCTCTTAAACTCCCTGGGGAGGATAGGAGTATCCAAGGTGGGAGCGGACTTCTTTATTGGAGAGGACGACTTTGAGATATATAATATTATCGAGGAGATGAAGAAATCCAATAAAAAGAGAAGGGAGCTTGAAAGAAGTATCTTTAGTGAGATAGACACCGAGATTCAGAGAAGGAAGGACAAGGAGTTTAAGTACCTTTTCCTGAGATCCGACAGGTGGCATCCTGGAGTAATCGGTGTGGTATCATCCAGGCTTGCCATGAAATACAATGTTCCAGTGGTGCTAATAGCCCTCAGGGACGGAGTGGGAAAGGCATCCTGCAGGAGCATAGAGGGAATAAATATCTTTAATATCCTAAAGGATATGGGGGATAAACTCCTGAGATTTGGAGGCCACGATCTGGCTTCTGGATTTATTGCCAAGATAGATATGCTAGATGAGATCGAGGAGAAACTTAAGCACAGTATAAATAAAACCGGCAGGAAAAAAGAGGAAAAAGTACTGAGAATAGACGGGAAATTTTCCATTGAAGATATAGATGAGGTTCTTTTAAGGGACCTGGACAACATCTCGCCATACGGACTTGGAAATGAGCATCCCCTCTTCATCGATGAGGCTCTCTCCTTTGAGAACCTAAAGAAATTTGGAGTGGAGAACAGGCACTTTAAAACCTTTATTCGAAAGGGTGGAAAGAGGTACTCAGCAGTAGCCTTTGACCTGGCCCACAAGATCGATGAGTATGGCTATGCTCTACAAAAATTTGATGTTGTATATCATCCTGAAAAAGTTTATTATAGAGGGGAAGAAATTCTTCAGATCAGGATTAAAGACTTTAAAGTAAAAGACGATTTTTACAATATTTTTACTAAATAATCAAGGAGGAAACAAATGAACTACGAAGTTAAAAAACTTGACAACTCAGTTGTTGAGATTACTCTAAAGCTTGAAGGAGCAGAAGTAAAGGGATACAAGAAGGAAGTACTAGCGAAGCTTGCTGAAAAGGTAGAGGTTCCAGGATTCAGAAAGGGACACGCACCAGCATCAGCTATCGAAGCTCAGTTCGCAGGAGTAATCAAGGAAGAGGTTACTGAGAAGGTTCTTCACGCAAACTACGAAACTATCATCACTGAGAACAACCTTAAGCCAGTAAACTACATCATGCCTAAGTCGGTAGAGCTAGAGGGAGACAAGTACGAAGCAGTATTCACTGTAGATGTATACCCTGAGTTCGAGCTAGGAACTTACAAGGGACTAGAGGCAGAGAAGGAAACTTTCGAGCTAACTGAGGATACTGTAGAGGCTGAGATCAAGGCTATGCTTGAGAGAGGAGCTAAGCTTGAGGACGCTGAAGAGGGATACGCAGCTCAGATGGGAGATACTGTAGATCTTGCATTTGAAGGATTTGTTGACGGAGTAGCATTTGAAGGTGGAAAGGCTGACTCACACACACTAAAGCTTGGATCTAAGATGTTCATCGATACATTTGAGGAGCAGCTAGTAGGATACACTGCAGGACAAGAGGGAGAAGTAGAGGTTAACTTCCCAGCTGAGTACCACGCAGAGAACCTTGCAGGAAAGCCAGCTACATTTAAGGTAAAGATCAACGCTATCAAGAAGAGCACAACTCCAGAGCTAACTGAAGAGTACGCTAAGGAGCAGGGATTCGAGTCTGTAGAGGACCTAAAAGCTAAGAAATCTGAGGAGATCAAAGCTAGAGAGGAAGCTAGAATCGCAAACGAGTACAGAGGAAAGCTTCTTCAGCAGGTAGCAGCTAACACTGAGGTATCTATTCCGTCTTCTATGATCGACAGAGAAGTAAAAGCTAGAATCTCTGAGATGGAGCAGCAGCTAAGCCAGCAGGGAATGACTATGGACATGTACATGCAGATGTCTGGAATGACTATGGATAAGATGGCTGACCAGATCAAGCCAATGGCAGCTAACAAGATCAAGATGGACATCGTACTAGATGCTATCGCAAAGGCTGAGGCTATCGAGGTTACTGAGGAAGAGCTAGCAACTAAGATGGAAGACGTAGCTAAGATGTACGGAATGGATTCAGCTAAGCTAGAGGAAGAGCTTACTAAAGCTGGAAACCTAAACGCATTCAAAGAGAACGTAAAGATCGACTCTGTAATGCAGAAAACTGTAGATTTCGTAGTAGCTAACGCTAAGTAATCATAGAAACCAATAAATTATTATATTCTAGGGGCAGGAGGTTCTTCTGTCCCTAGATTAGAAATAAAAAGATGAGTAAATGAGTAAATAAAGTTAGAGACTTAACTTTATTTGTTTAATTATTGATCTAAGGAGGCACAATATGTTTAATCCAACAGTCATAGAGAATACAGGGAAGGGTGAAAGAGCCTACGATATATATTCCAGACTACTAAAGGATAGAATAATATTTTTAGGAAGCGAGATAAATGACCAGGTAGCTAACTCGGTAGTAGCTCAGCTGCTGTTCCTAGAAGCAGAGGACCCAGAAAAGGATATAACTATGTATATAAACAGCCCTGGGGGAGTAATCACTGCAGGGATGGCGATATATGATACTATGAACTATATAAAGCCAGATATACAGACTGTGTGTATAGGTCAGGCAGCCAGCATGGGAGCACTGCTTCTTACAGCTGGAACCAAGGGAAAGAGATATGCACTGGAGAACTCCAGAATAATGATCCACCAGCCCCTGGGAGGAGCCAGAGGCCAGGCAACAGATATAGCTATTCAGGCCAAGGAGATCCTGAGGATGAAGGAAGCTATGGCTCAGATAATGGCCAGACAGACTGGACAGAGTGTTGAAAAAATAATGGATGATACTGAAAGAGATAACTTTATGAGTGCAGAGGAAGCAAGAGAGTACGGGCTCATAGATAAAGTTTTCAGCAAATAGACGAGGTGAATAATATTTATGGAAAGAGATACTAGATGTTCTTTTTGTGGAAAAAGAGAGGGAGAGGTAGCCAAGCTGATCTCAGGAGTAGGAGGAGCATATATCTGTAACGAGTGTGTAGAGGCTTGTACAGAGATGCTGGACTTTCCTTTAGAGGGGATGGCCTATGAGGCAGATGCTTTCTCGGAGATCAACCTTTTAAAGCCAAAGGAGATCAAGGACAAGTTAGATGAGTATGTAATCGGACAGAGCCATGCAAAGAAGGTACTTGCAGTCTCTGTATACAACCACTATAAGAGGATCCTGCACAGATCCAACAGAACAGAGGATGATATTGAGCTTCAGAAGTCCAATGTACTTCTTATAGGTCCCACTGGAAGCGGAAAGACCCTTCTAGCTCAGACCCTTGCTAAGGTATTACACGTTCCATTTGCAATAGCAGATGCAACTACCCTTACAGAGGCAGGATATGTGGGAGATGACGTAGAAAACGTACTGGTAAGACTTCTTCAGGCAGCAGACTACGATGTGGATGCAGCTGAGAGAGGAATAATATATATAGATGAGATAGATAAAATAGCGAGAAAATCTGAAAATACATCCATTACAAGGGATGTATCTGGAGAGGGAGTGCAGCAGGCTCTTCTTAAGATAATAGAGGGAACAAAGGCTCAGGTTCCGCCTCAGGGGGGAAGAAAGCACCCTCACCAGGAGCTTATCGAGATAGATACAGCAAATATCCTATTTATAGTAGGAGGAGCATTTGAGGGGCTGGACAAGCTTATTAAGTCCAGAACAAATAAGAAGGTAATGGGATTTGGAGCAGATATAAAAAAGGAAAGCGAGGAGAGCGAGGGTAAGACACTGGCAAAGGTACTGCCTCAGGACCTTGTTAAGCACGGACTTATTCCAGAGCTTATCGGTAGACTTCCTATAATCTCTACCCTTGATAACCTAGATGAGGAAGCTCTTATGAGTATCCTTGTGGAGCCTAAAAACTCAATAGTAAAGCAGTACAAGACATTCTTTGAGCTAGAGGGAGTGGAGCTGGAATTCAGAGATGACTCACTGAAGAGGATAGCCGGCCTAGCCCTTGAGAGAAAGATCGGTGCCAGAGGACTGAGATCGATCCTAGAAAACACAATGCTTGAGCTAATGTATGAGATACCTTCTAAGGGGGATATAAAGAAGGTTACTATAACAGCTGAAGGAGTACTAAACAGCAAGGATGTATTAATCGAAAAAAAGGAGGGATAACTCTATGAACACTAAACCTTTTATACCAACGAGAGATCTGGTTATCTTCCCAGGAATAATAACACCTCTTTTTGTAGGAAGAGAAGAAAGTGTAAGCAGCCTGGAAAAGGCCATGCTAGATGACAACAAGATAATCCTTTGTATGCAGAAGGACTTCCTTAAGGAGGAGCCTGAGCTGCCAGGAGATGTACATAAAGTAGGGGTAATTGTAAATATCCTTCAGACGGTAAAGATGCCAAACAATACCATAAAGGTACTTGTGGAAGCCCAGGAGAGAGTAATACTAGAGGATGCATTTAAGGAGGACGGACACTATATGGCTGAGTACACTGTTGTACAGAGCAGCGATATAGAGGAAGCTGTGGGGGAAGCCCTCTATAGGAAGGTACTTGATTCCTTTGAAAAGTATGCCAAGTTAAACAATAAGATAATGCCAGACCTTATTGCAAACCTAAGAGGTATATCTGATGTGGAGAAAGCTCTGGATATGATAGCTTCTAACCTGCAGATAGGCAGCGATGAAAAGCAGAATATCCTTGAGACCTTTGACACAGAGGAGAGAGGATACAAGCTTATGGAGGTTATCTCTAAGGAGACTGAGATAGCCAGCATAGAGAAGAGGATAGACAACAAGGTAAAGGATAAGATAAACCAGGCACAAAAGTCCTACTACCTGAAGGAAAAGATAAGTGCTATGAAGGAGGAGCTTGAGGGAGAACCTGAAGATGACGACATAGCAGAGTTAAAGGGTAAGATAAAGAAGACTAAGATGCCTAAATACGCCAAGGAAAAGGTGGAAAAAGAGGTAAAGAGACTTACCAAGATGCCAGCATTCTCAGCAGAGGCAACTGTAGCTAGAACATATATAGAAACTGTAGTAGACCTTCCTTGGAACAAGTCATCTAAGGATATTCTGGATGTAAATAAGGCCTCTCAGCTATTAGATGAGGACCACTACGGACTGAAGGAAGTGAAGGAGAGGATCCTCGAGTACCTTTCAGTGAAGAAGCTTAACCCAAATATGAAGGGTTCAATCATCTGTCTGGCGGGACCTCCGGGGGTAGGTAAGACATCCCTTGCGAGATCGGTGGCAGATGCCATGGGAAGAAAGTTCGTAAGAGTTTCCCTAGGTGGAGTAAGAGATGAATCTGAGATAAGGGGACACAGAAGAACATATATCGGATCTATGCCAGGAAGAATAATAAAGGCTATGAAGGACGCAGGAACAAAGAATCCTCTAATCCTTCTAGATGAGATAGATAAGATGTCCAGCGACTTTAAGGGAGATCCATCATCTGCTATGCTTGAGGTACTGGATCCAGAGCAGAACAACCACTTTGAGGATCACTACCTGGATATGTCATTTGACCTGTCCAATGCCTTCTTCATTGCTACAGCCAATGACCTGAGAACTATCCCAGGGCCATTGAGAGACAGGATGGAGATAATCAACCTTACATCATACACGGAGTATGAGAAGCTTCACATAGCTAAAAGGTATCTGATCCCTCAGGCCAAGGAAGAAAACGGACTTGCCAAGATAAGCCTTGAAGTATCTGATAACGCAATACTTAAACTTATCGACGAGTACACCAGAGAAGCTGGAGTAAGAACTCTAAAGAGAGAGATCTACAGATTATTCAGAAGGGTTGCCAGAGAGGTACTTGAGAAGGACAGAAAGAAGGTTGCTATCAATGTAAACAACCTTGGAAAATATATGGGTAAGGTAAAGTTCAGACCAGAGAAGCTGAGAGAAAAAGCACCTAAGCTTGGAGTAGTAAACGGACTTGCCTGGACAGCAGTAGGAGGAGTATCCCTTGAGGTACAGGGAGTATCCACTCCAGGTAAGGGGAAGCTTTCCCTAACAGGAACCCTTGGAAATGTCATGAAGGAATCTGCAGCTGTTGCTCTTACCTATGTGAAGGCAACTACAGCAGAACGTGGAATAGAGGATGAAAATATCTTTGAAAACAAGGATATCCACCTTCACTTCCCAGAGGGAGCAACTCCTAAGGATGGTCCTTCTGCAGGAATCACAATTACCACAGCAATCATCTCTATCCTCAGCGGAAAAGAGGTAAGACAGGATATTGCCATGACAGGTGAGA
>CAYSGC010000084.1:0-1468 GCA_964430145.1 uncultured Fusobacteriaceae bacterium
ACAGAAGTCCCAGGGCAACGGTGGACAGCTTTATAGACTGAAAGAAGGAAAACCAGTGAAGAAAGAGGAGGGTTCCCTGTATTCCTACTATTTTTAAAGATTCCGGGGAGAGAAGATCGATCCTCTCCTTTTTTATTTTAAATACTATATATATAAATATAGTAGCCGAGATAACCCTTCCGCTTACGATTATCTCCGCTGGAGATGAGACAAGCTTTCCAAAGAGCCCTGAGAGGCCAAAGAGGAAGACTGCTGTGTGAAGCAGGATAATATCTTTTTTCATATAAACCTCCTAGAGTAGACCTTAACCTGAAGGTTAAAGGGTAAAATGTGTTGATGGTACGATATAGGGCAGATAAAGAATATCGGGAGCAGGGAAAGTTTCCTCCCTGCTCCCAACTTGCCAATGAATTTATTAATGCTTTGCTTATTCAGGAGTTGGCAGCTGATGGAAATCTTGGGCTGTTGGGATACCATTTTTATACTTGATTCGCAACTCCGAATCTGTCAATGGTATCTGCTGGATGACGGTTCCTGTAAATGGCTTCTCCTTATAGTGGAGCTCAAACCCCTTCATCTCCAAGTTAGAATCAGTCATCCTTACCTCCTTACTTGTACAGGCAGTAAGGATAATAAGCATGGAAAGAATTATAATATTTTTCATTAGTTACACCTCAATATAAAAATTATTAAATAGTCTTAGATAATTTTATACTAATTGTGGGAAAGTGTCTATATGAAGATTTTTTGAAGATCTTTTTATTGGAGACGAGGTATTAAATGCTGATAAAGAGGTAAAAAATGTTTTAAAAGGAATTTTGGGAGAAAAGAGTGTGGTTCTGGTAGGAGAAGCTCTTCAAAGTTTTATTTTTTAGATAAAAATAAAATTATTGTCTTGAAAAAATAATTTTTATTGTGTGAAGTATCAATAAAAGCTAGTGGTAGATTTAATAAATTTGGTGAAAAGTTTTTTTACACGGAGATGTGATATACTGAAGATGAAAGTTGAGGGATGAACGGAGGAGAAGATGGTTAGAACTGTGTAGGAGCCTTACTGGTGGGAGGAATGAGAATTGATCATATAATCAGTAAGGAGAAGAGAGATGAAGAAGATAAAGATAAAAAACTGGATGGAAACACATTATTTAAAGGGCAGGATAACCAACCCAAATATAGAGGTAGGAGAGTTTACCTACTATTCAGGCTACTACCACGAGAAGGAGTTTGAGGACCAGTGTGTAAGATATCTTTTAGGGGATGGGAGCACAAGGAACTATAGGGAGATCCTTGGGGAGGATTTTGAGTTTGACAGACTAAAGATAGGTAAGTTCTGTTCCATAGGCTCGGGAGCTGTGTTTATCATGGCAGGAAATCAGGGACACAACCACAGGTGGATATCAACCTATCCCTTTGCGGGAAAAAGGGAGTTTCCAAGGGCTGTAGACGGGTTTCAGAGGGCAGGGGACAC
>CAYSGC010000084.1:1568-4012 GCA_964430145.1 uncultured Fusobacteriaceae bacterium
TATTGACTTTTTACACACTAAAATGTAAGAATAGATATAGAGAAAATACAGAGGAGTGATTCCCATGGCGGTAAAACAACTAAAGAAGAAAACAAAAATAAGAAGAAATGTAATGCTAGATCAAGATAAAGAGGAAGCGATGCAGAGGGTGCTGAAGGAGCAGGGAGATGGCCCTAACAGTAAATCCGAGCTTATAAATAAAGCACTGGGAGAGTACCTGGCAAAGCAGGCCAGCACGAAATTCCTTTCATTTTTGAACCAGAAGGGAGGAGTGGGGAAAACAACATCTGTACAGAATGTTGCCACTGGAATGGCAAGAAAGGGAAGGAAGGTCCTTGTAATAGACCTGGATCCTCAGGGGAACTTTACCAAGGGTATGGGGGCTTACGATCCAGAGGCGCCATCTATATATGAGGTTCTCAAGGGAGAGGTGAACCCAAGGGATGCCATGGTAGAGGTACAGGGGGTAAATGTAATACCTGCTGACCTGAGGTTGTCACAATTTGAATTTTTAGATATTCCTGGAAAGGATAACCTATTAAAGATAAGAACAAAGGACTTTGATTTCAGCAAGTTTGATTATGTGATATTTGACTGTGCCCCATCCTTTGGAAAGCTAAATTTAAACGCCCTGTCTATGACAAGATCTATCTATGTTCCCATCCAGACAGAGTACTATGCTATGGAGGGAATAGCTCAGCTTATCCAGACTGTGGAAACGGGAAAGATGGTATATGGAAATGAGGAGCTAGAGATCAGGGGGGTATTTGCAACTATGTATGATGCCAGAAGAAACCTGGATAAATCTGTTCTGGGAAAGATAGAGGAGGTATTTGAAGGGAAGCTTCTTAAAACAAAGATCAGGGACAATGTAAAGGTGGCTGAGGCGCCTATAAAGAGACAGAATATATTTGACTATGCAGCAAGCTCCAACGGAGCAAGGGACTACAGGGATCTTGTGGATGAGATCCTTGCAAGAGAGGAAGGAGTCGGATCCAATGAGTGTTAAGGACCTGTTAGACGGGACAAACTACAGCTACGACCAGTATCAGAAAACCGGTGACGAGGTAAGGAAGAATGCAATGGCCAATATGGCCTACAAAGGCATGACGGAACTTCAAAACCTCCCAGGAGCTTTTCTAACTGAGTTTAACAGAGAGTTCTTCCAAAGGGTTGATTTTAGGGACAGAAAGTATATCCTGAGGGAGGATGACCTAGATAAGATGGTAGGGGAGGAAACGGTGCAGGCTCTCGCCATGAGTATACACGAGGTGGGACTTATAAACCCCATCTACCTTCAGGAGATGGCAGGCGGATACAGGATAGTCTCTGGTTACAGAAGAAGCTGTGCTATTCACTTTGGTTATGAACAGTATGGGGATGAGTTTGACGTAGAGGGTAAGGTAGTTATTATTCCCGGGGACTACACCAGAGAGGAACTGGAGGTTCTTCAGGTAAATGAGAATACCCACAGAAAGGATCTTAATATTCTTGAGCTAGCCTACAGGATACACACCTACTGCACAAAGGAGAAAAAGACCCTGGAGGATGCAGCTGAGAGGTATAACCTCAGCTCCAGTCAGACTCAGAGGCTGGCTAAAGCACTGAGTTATCCCAAGGAACTCAAGGGGATACTGGATGAGATAGGTATCAGCAAGGCTGAGGAGATGAATAAGCTCATAAAACTTCTAAATTCTGAGAAGAGTGTAGTGGATATAATAGAGGAGTACAGAGACCTTACAAGGGATGAGATCAGGGCAGAGATCAAAAGAATAAAAAAAGGAATAGTAAGAAAGGAAGTGGAGTTTAAGGCTGGTCGGAATACAACTACAGTTAAGATAGCAAGGGGCCTTTCAGAGGAAAGTATGAAGCAGCTGGAGGAGTATATCAAGATGCTCATGAGCAGGGAAGGTTAAAAAACCCGCGGCGGGTTTTTAGATATAAAAAAGGGGCTCCTCACCTGGCAAGTGAGAAACCCAGCAGGGTTATACCCCTATCGTCAATTGAAGTATAACACTGCGAGTCCCTAAAAGTCAAGGGGAGGCATGGTATGAGGATGCAATTTGATAGAGAAAAAAGTTTATGGTATGCAACTATAGATGGATATACATATTGGGCAGACAGCAACGAGGCTTTGATTAACTTAGCCTGGAAGCTCAATGCGAAGGTAAACTAAGAAAAAAGATAAAAAAAGGATATCTGATGATATCCTTTTTTTATTATTAAGGAAAGTATAGAGTTTATTAAAATTTTTCATAAAGTGACTGGTAGTCCAATTAATTATTTGTATGTAACCTCACGTTGATTTTTATTTTGATTTATTAGAGATGTCTGGAGTCTGAGAGGAGATTAAAGGTCATAGGGAAAGTTTGTGGTCCAGGTATACTGGCCATTTTTATAGCTGTACTCAAATTTGCAGGTGAAATTGATAATCTTATTGGTAA
>CAYSGC010000084.1:4112-11900 GCA_964430145.1 uncultured Fusobacteriaceae bacterium
CCATTTTTATAGCTGTACTCAAATTTGCAGGTGAAATTGATAATCTTATTGGTAACCTTTTTTCCATAGGTAATATTGTCGTTAACCCTATTTAATCCTTCATCGGTGAAATGAGCTAATATTCTTATCTCACCGCTTCCATACTCTCCCAGTTTGGTGTAGCTTATAAGATGGGCGGAGGATTTCTCTAGGTTCAGCCCCTTGGTTACAGCCTCAGCTCCTAAAATACCATCCTCTACAAGCTTGGCTACCTTTGTGTCGTTTATCTGGTACTCCCTATAGGGGTTAAGCCCCCTCTCAAATATCTCTTCAGTATTAAACTCCTCAGTACATCCAGAAAAGGAAAACACTATAGCAGCTAACAGTATTAATTTTTTCATTGGTCCCTCCAAGTTTTAGACATATACTTCTATACTGTTTAAAGGGGGATACACCTCTCTTTTGATGAAGGAAAGGTTTGAACAGGGAATGGGGATAAATAGAATAAGCAGTGGCTGAAGAGAAGGTGGAGCTATTAGAAGTATGGAGAAAAACAAGGGCTACTTTAAAGGTAATGGAGGAAAGTTAAAAAAGGAAGCCCGTTTAGGACTTCCTGAGCTGATCCTTCAATTTTAAAATTTCATCTTTATAGTGGATAAGGTCTGGACATATGGATGGGTCTAAAAGAAGAACCTTGAAACCCTCATACTTTTCCTCGTGAAAGGTGATACGTTCCAGTATCTCCCTCTCTGAGATATCTGTGTTTTCAACATCGGTCCTCACAAGTACCGTCAGTTCGCGTATCTCCCTCTGAAGCTGTTTACCTTTTTTCTTATTATAATCGATCATATGATTCGCCTCCCTTAATGTATTTTAACTCAAGGTAGGCCAGGATTCAAACTCTGAAAAAAGATGGAGGGAGAATTGAAGAAGCGAGCCAATGAAGGATCCAAGAGGAAATTAGAGGAGTGGATGGCAGAACAAAAAGAAGGGGTTTTTGTTTGTGCAGAGAAAAAGGTATTAGGTGAAGTGTAAATTTTAATGATGAATGAGTTTTTTGAGTAGAGGGAGGAGAAGATTATGAAAAAATTAACAGTAGTATTGACAGCTGTGCTTTCCCTTGCAATCATCAACGAGAGCGTCTATGGAAAGTCTGACAAGAGCAAGGGCGGAAATAGTGGACGAAGCGAGAAATCTGAGAGGGATAACAATAGAGGGGGAAACGAAAAGTCGGAAAGGGGTAAAGGTATAAGTGCAGAAAGCGAAGGGCATAGTAAAGAAAAAAATCAAAAAGCACTGGATGCGCAGGAAAACTGGGGGCACCTAAAAAAGGATCTTGAGGATGATGAGACAGGTACACTTGAAAAGCTCTTTGGTGCATTCTATGAAGAGGGGAATGATTATACGGACAAGGAGATAAAGGAAGCTATTAAAGCTGAAAAGGTTGTGCGACGGGAACTAAGAAAGAATGAGGAGTCTCTTCCTGAGGGGGCAACCTTGGAGAGGATAGTAAACAACTACCTATATGGGGATACTGATGAAGTTAAAGAATATTTAAGAGGTTTAGAGGGATTTGATGAAAAATCTTTGGATAGGATGGACAAGGCTGTGGAGAAATATGACGCTGCACTGGATCGCTTAGGAGTGGAGAAAGAAGAAGAGTCAGAATTTGACGAGAATGGTGAAGGGGAGGAGACAGAAGTCTCTATACTCCCTGAAAACCAGGAGTAGCGCCAATTTCTTCACCTGTGATCCTTTACTTATGGAGAAAAGGATGTATACTTAAATGAGAGAAGTTATGATCAAGGGAAGGGGGAGAATGAGGTGACGGAAGAGGAGTTTGGCAGGATATTTAGACACCTAAATCAATTGAAGGTTATGGCAGCTACAGTGGCTGAGGACAAGACCCTTACCAGGTCTAATATAGAGGATGCTATATCCATATATGGAGAGGAGTATGATTACTATAAGCACCTCTACTCTAAAAATCGACTGATTAGGAGGGAACTCATTGCTTTGGGACACGCCATCACTAAGCTAAACAATAGGCTTGTAGCAAGTGAGTGAGAGAAGGGGCATTAGAAGTTATCAAAAAACAATATCTTTACTAGAGAGAGGATGGAGGAAGTATTTATATGAAGGACATACATGATCTTTTTAGACAGTTTAAGGAGGAGTTTCCCCTGGTGGATTTAAAGTGTGAGGAGCTGGGAAAGGCTATTCACGAGGAGGGAGGGCCCCTTAAGGAGAGGGAGAGGTGGCTGATGAAGGTAGCTATATCTGGAGCTGCCGGGCATATGAGGTCGCTGGAAGTGCACATTAAGAAGGCTCAGGAAGCTGGGGCTACAGAGGATGAAATAAAACATACCCTTCTTCTGCTTATCTCTACAGCTGGATTTCCTACCTTTATGGAGGCCTATTCGGTATATAAAGGGGGATTTACACCTATAAAATAAACTGAAGGGGCTGTTAAAGCCTCTTTTAGTTTTTTAAGGAGATCATCCTGAGTTAAAGGAATATTTAAAGAGTTTTAAAGATTAAAGAAAATTTAGAGGTGGGAGGCAACCCCTTTCAATAATGGTTAAAGATACTTGTATATGGTTATAAAAAAAAAGTATAATGTCTATAAGAAAGAAAAGTAAAAGGAGATACTGTGAATATTAAATTAAGGGAATCACTTAAAATTGTAGGGTATTATATGTTTTTTTCATTTATATGGATATTGTTTTCAGATAAGCTATTGTTTATTCTAATTCAAGATCCTGAGACCTACAGGATATTTCAAACCTATAAGGGGTCGTTTTTCATCCTTCTGACATCCTTTGTATTATTTAAACTTATTCAAAATAGCTATTCAAAGATTGAAAGCCTGGACAGGCAGCTGAAGAATACCCTGGCTGAACTAAAGTACAACCAGAGGGAGCTGGAGAAACTTGCATATGTGGATTATCTCACGGGGCTGGCTACAAGAAGGCTTTTGGATGAGAAGTATGTACTGCTGTTTGAAAGTGCCAAGAGGTCCAATGGGGTACTTACCCTGCTGATGATGGACCTGGATTACTTCAAAAAATACAATGATAGGTACGGGCACCTAGAGGGAGACCGGGTTTTAAAGGTAGTGGGAAGCCTCTTGAAGGAGATCTTTAAAAGGGACGGGGATGTTGTGAGCAGGTATGGAGGGGAGGAGTTTGTGGTAGTCCTCTATCAAACATCCTTGGAGGATACACTTTCTCTGATTAAGGAGTTCAGAAGGAGGCTCAGTCTCTGCAGTTTAGAGCACAGAGACTCCCCCTTCGGAGAGATAACAGTAAGTGTAGGAATAAACAGTGGGCAGCCCTCTGTAGAGGAAAGCTCGGAGGATTTTCTGAGAAGAGCCGACAGGGCTCTCTACAGGGCCAAGGAGGGTGGAAGAAATAAAAACAGTTTATAGTTTTATTTAGGGATTGAGCAGCAGACACTTAGAAGAGTAGAATATCTAAGAAGAAGAAAAGACTAAAGAGACAGTAGAGAAGGAGCCTGATGGCTCTTTTTTTGTTGACTAAATCCAGTTTATTTAAGAAATAAAAGGTTTTTAAGAAGGAACAAAAGTTTCGTTAAAAGATTGACAGAATTAAAATATCGAGGTATATCTATATTGATAAAAGGCACTTTTTAGTTCAAAGTGCTACTTTTTGAAACAAAAATGGTAAAGGTTTATTAAATGAGAATTATTTAAAAAAAGGTTTAGAGGGGGAAAAATGAGGGAAAAAAAATATTTATCGGTAACGGCAATGGTAATGATTATCTTTGTTGGGGTTTTTGGTTTTGGAAACATAGCTAATAACTTTAAGGCCAGTGGAACTCAGTCTACATCAATGTTTATAATGGGAGCTATTATTTATTTTTTACCTATGTGTTTGATCATGTCTGAGTTTGCGTCCTATGCTAAGGACAGAACTGGGGGGATTTATTCATGGATCGATATCGGCCTGGGGAAAAATGTAGCTTATTACGCTCTGTGGTCTTATTTTGTAGCCAATATATTTTATCTGCCAACTTTAGCTTCAAGGGTGCCTACATATCTTTCCTTTACCCTTACTGGAGATGCAAATATAGGAGATCTTCCTATGGCGATTATGTCTGCTGTATCTCTTCTTGTTGCACTTCTTATAGGTATAAAGTATGAAGAAAAGTTTAGCAGGATATCTACACTTACGGGATATATATCTCTAATTATAGCCGGTGTATTCTTGGTAGGGGGTATAGGAACATATATGGGTTTCTTTGGAGAGCCGGCAACTGAGCTGACCATGAAATCTCTTATAATGCCTGTAGATACTAAGGAACATTTAGGAAGTTTTTTAAGTACCTTTGCATGGATAATATTTGCTTATGCGGGATCTGAGCTAGTGGGAACCTATGTGGACAGGGTAGAAAAACCAGAAAGAGATTTTTCCAAGGGACTTCTTCTTTCGGCACTATTAATTGGTGTTTTATATGTACTGGGGGTAATATCTATAGCTGCCTTTGGTACTCCTGAAGCATATGGTGAAGTGTCCCTTGTAAATGCTGTAATAAGTGGTTATGCTTTCATGGGAAGTGCTTTTGGACTTGGTGTATGGTTTATTAAGGTGATAGGATTGGTTTATACGATTATTACTCTGGTAGCACTGGTATTATGGTCGTTGGCCCTTTCCAAAGCAGTATTTAGTGAGGCACCTAGGGGAACATTTCCTGCATGGATGACACGAAAGACAAAGGGGGGGATTCTGAAAAATGCTCTTATATTTCAGACAACACTGTCATTCTTATTTATTCTGATAACTACATTTGGCGGGGAATCAGCAGGGGATCTTTATTACAAGATCTACGACATGTCTACTATGGCTTTTACACTGCCCTACCTGTTCTTGAGCATAGCTTATATAAAATTCAGAAGGGATGGATTTAAGTCACCATTCCAGCTATGCAAAAATGATACCTTGGCCTGCATTATAGGGGGACTGGTGGTTCTGATTAATATAGCAGCTATTATATTTGCTGGGTATGATATGAGTATACCACTGGGGGAACAGGTGGATGTCATTAAGCTGTATTATGGTGGATTGGCAATGTTCCTGGTTATTGGAGCAGTAATTAAGAGGATAAAGTTCAAGGAAGAGGATGAAGTTTCAGAACTTAAAAAAGCCTAAAGTTTCAAAAGGATGGAAGATTATATAGTTAAGGCCGTTACACTGTTCTAGAAGTATAGAAGGTGTAATGGCCTTTTATTTTATTTGTTAAGGGCTTCCCTTCCATACATTAGGTGCACATAGTAGTCTGTGTGTTTCTGGGTTTCCCAATACCTTATGTGTCCATAAACAAAAGGTTTTGAGGAGGTCTTCTCCTCCAGGACCGGACTCAGGTCGTGCAGCTCGGAGTGGATGCCATTACCTACTCCAGGGACTCTGCCAATATCCTCACCTCCATTTGCGCCTCTGCATCCCAGAGCGTTTTCCTGTTCCATGATATTAAAAGCAATCTTCAGGGGGAGGTCGGCTCTGGAGGTTATGATATAGAGGCTGTCCATTGCATAGGGGGATCTGGGGAAGTGGTAGCGTTTTGAGGGACTTCCCTCAAAGATATCCTCTTCAACAGCTGCCCCCATGAGGATGACATTTTTGTAACGAAATTCACCTCCATCTGGAGTAATGTGTTTTTCCAGGAGGTCAGCGCTCCTGAGAACCACATGGGCTCCAAGGGAATGAGCCAGGAGGTTTATATCTTTTACTCCCCACTCTCTTTTGAGCTTAAGAAGAAAGTCGTAGAGGGCGTTTCCAGAGTACTGGGCATACAGCTGGGCTTCACTGAACTTCACAACCCCAGCATCACCGGGCCAGGTAAAGAGCATAAATTCGTAATCCTCCAGATCTTTTCCGCTCTCTGCCAGGGATATTTGGAGCTTTGTAAATATATCCTTAGCCTCCTTTAAGGCCAGGTGGTTATCCACATTATATCCGTGGACGTAGATTATAAGCTCTCTATCCCTGCAACTCTTAAGATCACCAATGATGGAATCGACCCTCCCGTGTATTTTGAAGGATGGACGGTCATTTTCGTGGGGAGGGTTCCCTCTGCAGCTCACTGTAATAAAGGGTTTTTCCATATTTGAGGTTATATCCTCTACAGCCCTTTTATCTGGGGAGGTATCGGGTTTGCCAAACTTGAATTTTTTTATGTCGTCCAGGACTCTTCCTATGGTTCTGAGGGCCTCCCCTCTTCCAGACAAAACTCCAGTCATAGTATATTTAAAATCGATAATATCCTCTATCACCTTTTCCTGTACCTTGATACTCATAGGTATAGATCTCACAGTATCCTTTATCATATCAATCAATTCAACTAAGTTAATGGCCATTTTTCTGTCCTCCTATTTATGAAGGCTGTATCTCCCTTCTTTAATCTCTTCAGTTAAGATATTACTATATTTTTAAGAACTCAAAAAAAAATCTTATCGGATATGAGTAAGACTATTATTTATGATTAACATTTCCGACTACATGTGATAGAGTGGAGAATATATTTTAATTTAAATTTTTTAGTAAAAGGCGGGATGGATAATGAAGGATGAGATACTTAAATATTTAAAGTTATTTTTAGGATTTTTTGTCTGTTCCCTGGGAGTGATTATAGTGATAAAGTCCGACCTGGGATTCTCTCCCTGGGATGTACTCCACCAGGGGATATCAAAGGTGGGGGGGATTACAATAGGCCAGGCCAGTATCCTTGTAGGTATTGGAGTTATAACCGTAGACCTTTTTCTGGGGGAGCGGATAGGGAGCGGCACCATATTAAATATCCTCTTTATAGGAAGTTTTATGGATCTCATCCTATTTCTGGACCTAGTCCCTCTAAGTAATAACATGGTTATGGGAGTTTTCATGATGTTTCTGGGATTGTTTGTCTTCAGCGTGGGGTGTTATCTCTATATCTCCACTGGCCTAGGGTGCGGACCTAGGGATGCCCTTATGGTTGCCCTGACCAAAAAGACAAAGTTTTCAGTGAAGGGCGTTAGAAATACAATTGAGATAAGTGTTTTGGCCTGCGGATATCTTCTAGGGGGATATGCAGGGGTTGGGACGGTAATAGCAGCCCTGTTTACAGGAACTTTTATCCAGGGAGTGTTCAGGCTCTTTAACTTTGATGTGAGGTCTGTGGTACACAGGGATATAAGGGGAGAGGTAGTTTCAGTGAAGAGGTATATATTAAAAAGATAAAGAGGTGCTCTCGGGATTTGAGAGCACCTCTTTTATCAATTTATTACTATTTTAATTATGAATACCCTTGGTTGGAGTATCTGCAATTTCTCTATCTCGGTCAACTCCATACTTAGAGAAAAGCCAGAGTTTTTCAGATTATATCGAATGCCCCTTTTTTTGCTTAAGTCGCTTATGGAGATTTCTCTATCCTCATCATAGTTTCTAAGTCCACAGTCTGTACAGTTTTTTCTACATTAGTATCCATTTAAGACCTTCTTATTCCTCAATTCATTCAGAACAATCCTTAAATTTTTTCTCTGTTTCTGAGGAACAGAAATATTTAACTTTATAATGATCTCCCGATTTTAACCTGATAGAAAAGTCTCTCCCCACAAAACATTTTTTCTTATACAGATATAATATCACAGATAGCTATATAATAATGTTTCAAAG
Source organism: uncultured Fusobacteriaceae bacterium (assembly GCA_964430145.1). Lineage (GTDB taxonomy): Bacteria > Fusobacteriota > Fusobacteriia > Fusobacteriales > Fusobacteriaceae > Propionigenium. The sequence continues at coordinate 11,762 of CAYSGC010000084.1, forward strand.
ATCACACCTTTAAAATTTAAGGATTATTTCTTTAAAAATATAATTATCGATATAAGAGCCAGGGCGATGAGCCAGATTCTGATGAGCATCTTGGCCTGCTTCCTTGTAACCTGCTGGTGGAAGTATTGCTTTGGCTCCA
>CAYSGC010000085.1:0-11846 GCA_964430145.1 uncultured Fusobacteriaceae bacterium
CCTCCTCAGCCTCATACTCCCTCCATGTTGGTTTTACTACAAACCTTTCACTTACTTTTTCAGGATAGAGGTACTTCTTCCACGCATTCTGATAGTCCTCCTCATCGTGCTCATAGAAGTCTATATTGTAGATTACATCCTCCCTCTCGCCGAACCTCTCCTCGAAGACGCTGTTAAAGAGTGCCTTCTTTCTCTCTGCATATGCATTGTTTGGGAAGTAAGCTGAAAGAGAGTACTCCTTCATAAGAAACTGTCTCTCATCCTTGTAAAAGTCCAGGGCATTTTTCTTGGACATAGGCTCCTCTATCTTAACTCCCTGTATACCAAACTCATAGAGAAGGTTGATCATCTCAGTCTGGACTTCCTTTATATTATCTGCATCAAATATTACTTTTACCTCAATTAAGTTCATATATTCTCCTCTTTAATAATTCTTTTTTAATTCTTTGCTCGTCCAAAGAATTAATCAAGAAAGGACGCCTCTTTTTAAATACTTCATGAGTATATTCTTTATAATCCGCCTTTATCCAGCTACAATTGCAGTTCTTTCAGATAATAATTCTGTTTATCACTGCAATAAACTCAAATTGTAGAACGGCTGAGTTATACTGCCTATGCTCAAAGGCATATCAGCTTAAAAAGAGGTCATCTTCTAATCTTTTTTAACCGGCCGAAGGAAGACGCTTTGGCTTCACAGGAAGTTTTAGCTCCGTTCCGTTAAGCTTATCAGGTTCTATCTAGCACCCTATAAGGAACGCAGACTCTGAACCCTCTAAAAAGTCAATTTCCAGAGGCCTTGAACTCTTGGTTACTTCTGTTTCAAGACAGAAGTAACCATCTATATCTCCTCTAGTTTGAGGTTTATTCTCTCCATCTTCTCACACATTCCAGTTTCCGGGTTCAGTGTGATGTCCAGTCCGTTTATTCTCTCGTTTCCAGTTGCTATCTCAAACCTCTGAGGTAGAGCTGTAAGGAACTTAGGAATTATAGACTCTTGTGTCATCCCTATTATTCCGTTTGTAGAACCAGTCATCCCTGCATCTGTGATGTAGCCAGTCCCCTTATGGAGAATCCTCTCATCTGCTGTCTGGATATGGGTATGGGTTCCAAAAACTGCAGATACCTTACCATCCAGATACCACCCAAGAGCCACCTTCTCCGAGCTGGCCTCTGCGTGCATATCCACTATTATATACTTGGCTTCCTTTCTGATATCCTCTATTACCTCGTCTATCCTCTGGAATGGACAGTCGATTGGCGGCATGAATACTCTTCCCTGGAGGGAAACCACTGCTACCTTCTCTCCGTTTTTAGCTTCCTTTATTGTATATCCCTCTCCAGGTACTCCCTTTGGATAGTTTAGAGGCCTTATTATCTCATCATTCCAAGATAGGTACTCATAGATTTCCCTCTTGTCCCAGATATGGTTTCCGCTGGTTATTACATTTACTCCCCAGCCGAACAGCTCCTCTGCCAGCTTTTCAGTTATCCCAAATCCTGCTGCTGCATTCTCTCCATTTACTATGATAAAGTCATACTCCGACTTCCTCTTGCTCAAAAATGTCTTCAGAGTGCTTCTTCCTGGTTTTCCTACTACATCACCTACTACTAGTATTCTCATTTTCTTCCTACTTTCTAATTTTAAAAATATTATTTCTTCTACATCTAACTCTCTCAAAAGAGTAATTCCTCATATATATAACCCAATTATTATATCATTTTTATCAGTAATTTTCTATTTTTTTATAGTTCCCAGGCAGCTCCCAAAGCTCCTCCATAGTAGTTGTTCCCATCCTGGACATAGTAGGCAGCCCTCGCAAATACTGAGATATTATCTCCTTTTGCCTTGCTCTCTAGAGAAAGCTCCAGGACCTCATCCTCTCCCACATCCTCTATCCTTCCTTGCGAGGTGGATACCTCATCGTAGATATTCCCCTCCTCCATCCTGTATACCACTCTCATAGAGGTAGACAGGTCATAGTTCCCTGCCTTGGTGTTATATCTCCCCTCTATGCCAGGTCCCCACTTAAAGGAGGTATAGTTATCGGATCCCACCCTTATCTCCTCAAGGTCTATGGCCTCTCTCTTGTAGAAACTTCCCTGGGCAAAGATAAAGGGTATTATCTGAACCCTTCCCGCTGTTAGAAGGTAGCCGTTCTCAGTCCCCAGAGACAGAGATGTTCCCCTGTATCTGGCTTTCTCTCCCTCCTTAAATCTGTTGTAGGAAAACTCGTTGGATAACCAGGTATAGCTTTTAAAGGCGTCCCTGTCATAGTTAAGGTGGAGAGCGCAGTGTATTACCTCTGAGCTTCCATCTGCTCCACCGTCATAGTCCACAGTGAAGTGCCCATAACCCAGGCTTCCCCCTATCTCTGCTCCCAAATACTCCCCCATCTCCTTCATAAGGTAAGCACCTCCGATAACTCCCTCATACTCCCCCTTCCTGTCCACTCCTTCCACAAAAATGGAGACCTCCTTTCCCTCTCCCCCTCTCTTCATCCTTCCCATCTCCCTGAATATTGTAGAGAGGTCCTCCAGGTATAGGTTTACCCTTCCCATGTCCCTCAGGGTATTCTCTCTGTAGGGAGAAGCTGGAGATGCTAACATAGGAGCGGGCTCCTCCTCTGGGGGAGGGTCCCCTATCTCCACCCTGGTCCCATCGCTGTCGCTGCTTATATTGTCTGCTATGAGAACTATCCCTGCCAGTCCAGCAACCCCCACTGCTGTATAGGTTATCTTTTCTCCCGCAGACAGCTTGACCACCTCCTGCTGATACTCCTGTGAATAGCTATTTCCCCAAAGGAGGATCCCTCCTGCCAGAATTGCAATAAACCTTTTCATCTCTATCACCTGACTTTTTTACTTTTAGTTTACCCTCCCTCACTTTTAAATACCAGATTTCACTTAGCATTTCTTTGAGGTCTTTTATAGTCATAAAAATTTTTAGAGAAATTTGTTTGAATTTAGATTTTGTTTAAATAGGCTGTCTGCAGGTAGTCGTCCAACTCCACAGGAACAGTTTGCACCATTGCGTTTAACTTCTTCAGGCTCTGTAGAGAACCCAGGAGAGCAATGAATAATCTGTATAACTTAAAAAGACAATTACCGGAAGACTTGATTTTTGGGATACCTTTGTATCAAGACAAAGGTATGAAATTTTCTTTGGATGCTTTCTTATATCAAGATAAGAAAGTACCTCGCTCTCCTCGAGAGCGAAACACCTCTCCAACAATAAAAAAAGAGACGGCCTAAACCGTCTCTAGTTGATTACTTGGCATATTCAGTTGCTCTTGTTTCTCTTATTACAGTTACCTTGATCTGTCCAGGATACTGCATAGTCTCCTCTACCTTCTTAGCTACATCTCTAGACATCTTAGTGGCAGCGTCATCATTGATCTTTTCAGGATTGATGATGATTCTTACCTCTCTTCCAGCCTGGATAGCATAAGATGAGTCAACACCCTCAAATGAGTTAGCGATCTCCTCTAGATCCTCTAGTCTCTTCAGGTATGTAGAAAGAGTCTCTCTTCTTGCTCCTGGTCTGGATGCTGAGATAGCATCTGCTGCCTGAACAAGGATAGCCTCTACAGTTTCAAACTCCACCTCATTGTGGTGAGCTGCTACTGCATTTATTACCTCTGCTTTTTCTCCGAACTTCTTCAAATACTCCCCACCTATAAGTGCGTGAGAAGCTTCTATATCGTGATCCAGTACCTTACCTACATCGTGGAGAAGTCCCGCTCTCTTGGCAAGAGTAGCATCTGCTCCGATCTCTGCAGCCAGGTTTCCTGCAAGCTTAGCCACCTCAATAGAGTGTACAAGCACGTTCTGACCATAACTTGTTCTAAACTTAAGTCTTCCTAGAGTTTTTACTATCTCTTGATGCATTCCAGGAATACCCAGCTCAAGGATAGCGTGCTCTCCAGCCTCTATAATTTCCTTATTTATCTCTTTTTTCGCTTTATTTACAGCTTCCTCTATCTTAGCCGGATGGATTCTTCCGTCTGTTACCAACTTTTCAATGGCATTTCTAGCGATCTCTCTCTTTACACCGTCAAAACTTGAGATTACCACTGCTTCTGGAGTATCGTCGATTATAACATCCACTCCTGTTATTGCCTCGATAGCTCTGATATTTCTACCCTCTCTACCGATAATTCTACCCTTCATCTCATCGTTTGGAAGGTTTACAACAGATACTGTAGCATCCACTACAAAGTCTGCAGAAGCCTTTCCGATAGCTGTGGATATGATCCTCTTGGAGATTCTGTCCTTCTCCTCCTTCACCTTACCCTCATACTCCTTGATTGCTACAGCAGATTCATGGGCAAGCTCATCCTTTAGCTTGGATATAAGCATATCCTTAGCCTCAGTCTTAGAAAGACAAGCTATTCTCTCTAGCTCCTCCTCCTGCTTAGCTCTTACCACTTCGATCTCTTTATTCTTCTCATCAAGCATCTCCTGAACCTTGTCCAGCTCATTGGATTTTGCCTCTACCCTGTCTATCTTCTTATCCAGAGTTTCCTCTTTCTTGGCTATTCTAGCTTCCTTCTGCTGAATATCCTGCTTGGCAGATCTGATATCCTTCTCTGCCTCCTCCTTCATATTGTAGACTCTTTCCTTTGCTTTAAGCTCTATCTCCTTGCCCTTAGCACTTGCTTCCTTCTTAGCATTTTCAACTACCTTTTCAGCCCTTACCTTTGCCTTAGCTACTTCATCCTCTAAGTTGTTAAGTTCATTTATCTTCTTATCTATTATAGACTTCTTGTATACCATAGCTAGTATCAGGCTCAGACCTACTACTGCAGATGCTGTTATCACTGTAGGGTTCATTCTCATACTTCCTTTCTAAATTTTTTTTTAGAAGTGTGAAGCTGCCTCATCTTCTGTCTCATAGATTTCAAATACTTCGTCAAGTCCTACCATCTCAAAAATAGTCTTTATGTGGTCATTTAACTTGATTAATTTAATATCTCCACCTATCTCCTTTACACTTCTCAGTTTTCCTCTTAATATTCCCATTGCCAGACTGTTTATGTGTACAAGCTCTTCAAAATCAATGATGAATTTAGTTGTATCAGCCTCTATCATTTTGATCAGTCTTTCTTTAAGTTTAGGAGCTACAAGGGCGTCTAATTCCCCTACAACCTTTATAACCTTAATATCTCCAAGATTTTTCTCCACTATCTCGAAATTTGTTACCATTACTTAGCCTCCTTAACTTCTTTTAATACATTGAATTTTGTACCTTTTTCTTTTTTTTCTATCTCAAACTCATCTACCATACCCTTTACGATGAAGAGACCCATTCCACCTTCATCCTTGCTGAGTCTGCTCTCGTCATACCCCTCGCCGTAATCCTCTACGCTGAGATGAACCGTGTTCCCCTCCTTGCTCAGGAAGATCGTCATCTCACCTGTCTCATACCTGTAGGCATGTTCCACTACATTTGTGGCGAGCTCGTCTATTACAGACAAAAGCTTCATTATATCCGGTTTTTCTACGTTTTGAGCCTCCATATAGGTCTTTGCCAGAGCTCGAATTAGAGTTAGATTGTGTAAAGAAGAAGGTACTACCAGCTTAATCTCGTTCTTTTTTCCCAAAAGAATCTCACCTTCTTTCCTTAAAATCTACTATCTTCCATCTTTTCTTCGCATATTCATAGTTCACATCAAAATAGAAGGTCTCCTCCCCCAAGTTAAGGGCTACTATGTTGGATGCCTGGGATCTGTCGTACTTAATTTTAGAGGTATATATCCTGAACCCTCTAAAATCAATCCTTCTGAGCTCCCTCAGGGTTGCCGCATTTCTCAGGCCGCTAGACATATAATCCTCCAGGGTAGTCAAATTATTGACCAGGATCTCCTTCCTTATATGGGATACGATCTCCTCTAGCTCCTCTTTAGCTCTCCTTCTCTCCTCCAACATACTCTCATACTTAGGTATATCCCGGGAATATCCCTCCATTATAATATGCTTTTGAATAAGGTTTTCCATTTCCTGTATCTCCCAGGAGTTATAGTGTTTCATAAACTCTGCATCCTGGGCTTTTTCCTCCCTTGTTTCCAATCTGGAACAAGAGAAAGTCAGCATTGCTATAGTGAACATAGCAAGTAGTTTTTTTACCATTATATTCTCCTATGGGGTGAACATTACAATGATAGCACACCAATTTGAAATTATCAAGTTTATATTTTTAGGGGATTTAGGCAGTTTTCAGCCTTTCGATCACATCGTTCATTATTTCCTCTTCCGTCATTTTATCCAGATTATACCACAGATAGTCCCCCTGATTTTTGAACCACGTAAACTGCCTCTTAGCATATCTTCTGCTGTTTTGTTTTATATCCTCCACAGCCTGCTCCAAGGTAATCTCTCCGTCGATATATCTTATGAGTTCTGCATACCCGATTATGTTCACCTTCTTCAGGTTCTCACCATACTTTTTGTAGGTTCTCTCTACCTCCTCCAAAAGTCCGGCCTCCATCATGATATCCACCCTGAGGTTTATCCTCTCATAGAGTACACCTCTGTCCCTTTCCAGGGCTACCTTAAGGAAGGGATAGTTGTTCCCCTTTATATTTTCCTTGGAAACCACTGAAAACTTTCTTCCTGTAAGGAGGCAGACCTCAAGGGCTCTCTCCACCCTCCTCTTATTGTTGGGATGAATCCCCTCTGCTGCCTTGGGATCCAGTTCCTTGAGTTCCTCGTAGAGGCTTTCATTGCTCCTCTTCATAAGCTTTTCTCTGAGTATCGGGTCCGATTCTGGAAGATCTGCCAGCCCGTCGGTTACCGAACCTATATATAGTCCCGTTCCCCCTGTAAGCACTACATTTTTCTCTTCATTCTCTAACTTACCAAGGAGTTCATCTACAGCTCTCTGATAATCTCCCACGCTGTACTTCTCCACAGGCTCCACAACATCCAGCATGTGGTGGATTACTCCAGCCATTTCCTCTTCAGTTACCTTGGCTGTTCCTATATCCAGGTCCTTATATACCTGAGCTGAATCTGCAGATATTATCTCTGCGTCCATGGCCTTGGCCAGTTTTATAGATAACGCTGTCTTCCCCACAGCTGTTGGTCCTGCTATAACAAGTCCCCTTACCATCTTCCTCCTCCTTACTTTATACTTCAATTTCTTCTGGAGAATTCCTCTCCCACTTTGCTCCTTTACCCTTTCGGGATCCTCTCACATCTGAGAATGTATCGACAGCCTCCCCTGAGATCCTTCCCTGGATAGAGAAAGTGTTCTATGAAGGCTGTCACCCTGCCATCCTCTTCAACTATACAGGAATACCTCTGCTCATCCTTCCCTTCTCTAACCTTAGGGTTATTATACCACCTTCCCCTCCAGGTAGCAGAAGAAATTTCACCACTATGCTAAAGGACCCGGTCCTTGCAAGGTGCATTCCCGGGTCCTCTATCTTTAATTCCTATAAGGTAAATTAATAGTTGTTGTCAGCTGCAGATTAAGTCCAATACTCAAACTCTACATTTGCAATTCTTACTGTGTCTCCGTCCTGGATTCCAGCTTCTTCCAGCACTTCCTCCATTCCAAGGTTTCTCATCATGTGCAGGAAGTTGATTAGAGCATCCTCATCTGCAATGTGGATTACATACTTGGCAAGTACCTCTTCTACAATTCTTCCCTCAAGGATGAATACCTCATCATCCTCTGGATCTCTTGTAACGATGAAGTCCTCCTTCTCTCCCTTGATCTGCTTCAGAACTGTTTCTACAGAAACCTCCTCCTCTAGGGGTTCCCTTTCGATGCTCTCCAGCATATCCCATGTCTTGTAGATTACCGGCTTAAGACCGTCATTCATCATTACAGAGATTGGGTAGATAGATAATCCCTTAGACTCTATATACTCCTTGAACTCATCATACTTTTCAGGTTCCCAAAGAAGGTCCATCTTGTTTGCAAGAACGATCTGCTTCTTTGCAGCCAGCTTAGGGCTGAACTTCTGAAGCTCCTCATTTATCTTTTCAAAGTCTTCAATAGGGCTTCTTCCCTCAAGAGCTGCCACATCTACAATGTGGTAGATCATCTTACATCTTTCGATGTGCTTCAGGAACTTATCCCCAAGCCCGACTCCCTCGTGAGCTCCCTCGATAAGTCCAGGAATATCAGCCATAAGGAATGACTTCCCCTCCTCCACTCTTACTACTCCAAGCTTTGGAGAAAGAGTTGTAAAGTGGTAGTTAGCTACCTTAGATTTTGCTGCAGATACCCTGTTGATAAAGCTCGATTTACCCACTGAAGGATATCCTACAAGGGCTACATCTGCAAGAAGTTTAAGCTCCAGCTTAACCTTTAGCTCAGCTCCCTCCTTACCCTTTCCAGCTATCTTAGGTGCTTTTCTTACAGCGTTTTTAAAGTGAACGTTTCCAAGTCCACCCCTTCCACCCTTGAGAAGTACTCTTTCCTCATGGTTGTGGTTAAGGTCAAGAAGCAGGTGACCTGTTTCAAGGTCTCTTACCTGAGTTCCGATAGGTACTTTGATGACAAGGGATTCCCCCCTCTTACCATCCATCTTTTTCTTGGCACCATTTACACCTCTTTCTGCTTCATACTTTCTTCTGTATTTAAAGTCTACCAGAGTATTTATATTGTTGTCCGCTCTGAAGATGATGTCTCCACCGTTACCACCATCTCCACCGTCTGGTCCTCCAAACTGTACAGATTTTTCTCTTCTAAAGGTAGCGGCTCCGTCTCCACCGTCTCCGGCCTTTACCGTGATTATTGCCTCATCTATAAACATTAAATATCCCCTCCTTTTAGGGTTTTATACTAAATGATAAATCCAAATAATAAATAAACTTCCAATTTAACCTAGTAATTATACTATAGTTTCCATTTTTTTGCAATTTTTTATCCTATTTCTGACTTTTGTAAAACAGCTTGAGCACCTCATAAGAACTCCCCTGATCCACTCACTCTGAAGCCCTTGTAAATAAAAAGACCCTGGTTTCCCCCGGGTCTCTTTTTATAATATGTAGAAAAAAGTTTATCTAGCTTTCCCTCTTCTCCTTGAGTTCCTCTACCTTATCCTCTACCTTGGTTATATCAAAGAAGAGAGTGGCTATTCCCAGATACCTCTCCTCCTCACCCATAAAGTTGACTGTGTAGATACTGAAGATAACCTTATCCTCCCTCTTCACATTCATCATGACATTGAGCTTCTTTCCTTCTATGACTACCCTGTCCTTCCAGTCGACCTCTTCCCTACTCTCCTCCACTCTCTGGGTGTAGTAATCTATGAACTTATCCTGGGTAGGATTTGTTAGATAAAGAATTATAAATGACAGCATAACTATCACTAGATTTTTAAACATATCTACCTCCTTTTTCTATATTATACATCCTCACCTCCTCTATTAGCAACACTCCTCTATTTTAAAATCGGTAATTAAAGGAATCTTCCTCCTCTGGAATAAAAAGGATATATCACACTTAAATCAAGGAGCACAGACTATGAATAAAGCAGATAGAGTAAGAGACGTAATCAGAGATATAGCCGCCAGGCAGCTCTTCGGAGTTCTTGCCACAGAGAGTGAGGGAATCCCCTATACAACTCTGGTGGCCTTCGCTTTACAGGATGACCTGAAAAAACTCCTCTTTGCCACTCCAAGGGACACTAAGAAGTTCAGGCATATTACAGACAATGAAAGGGTATCATTCCACATAAATAACAGCAGCAACTCGCCGGAAGATATCGGCAGGGCAACAGGTATAACCCTCACAGGAAGAGCTTATGAATCATCAAAGAAACACTCGGAAAGTGCTGTAGCCCTCTACCTGTCAAAGCACCCCCAGATGTGGGAGTTCCTCAACTCACCAAATACTGCCTTTATCTCTGTAGATGTAGAGAGGTACGATGTGGTGGAAAGGTTTCAGAATGTTACCGTCTTAAAGATGAAGGAGGAGGTGACCGCCCTGTGATTATCCCTATAGATAAAGCTGTTCCCGAGGATACCCCTCTTATAGGAGGGAAGGGGGCTGCCCTTGCCAGACTGACCTCCCTGGGCTACAGGGTCCCCAGGGGATTTTGTATCTCCACCCAGATCTATAAGAGGTTTATTGAGAGTACGGGATTAAACCATAAGATAAACGCAGAACTGGGAAGGCGCGACCTGGACAGCATGAGATGGGAGGAGTTGTGGGATACCTCCCTGAGAATAAGAGGTCTCTTCAACACCACTCCCCTTCCGGGGGATATCCGCACCCTTCTTCTGGAGGAGATAGGAAGGTGGCCCCTTCCCCTTGTGGTGAGATCCTCTGCCCCTGGAGAGGATTCCGGCACAGCTTCCTTTGCAGGTCTTCACGAATCCTATGTAAATATTGGTGAGGCAGAGGAGGTATTGGAAAAGATAAAGCTCGTGTGGTCCTCCCTCTGGTCGGACAGCGCTCTCCTCTACAGAAGGGAGATGGATCTGAATATCTACAGATCCTCCATGGGAGTGGTTGTCCAGGAGATGATCCACGGTGATGTATCTGGAGTAGCCTTCAGCAGAGACCCCATAGACGGAGGGGATAAGATTATTATTGAAGCTGTGGAAGGAATAAACCAGAAGTTAGTAGACGGAGAGGTGGAGCCTTGCAGATGGATTTTAAACAGAGGAACCTCCAGAGTAGAGAGCGCCATCAAAAGCAGGGAAACCTCTTACATCCTCAGCAAAGAAGACCTTGAGACACTTGCCTCCACCCTCAGAGAGCTGGAGGAGGAGTTCGGCTTCCCCATAGACCTGGAATGGACTCTTAAGAAGAGATCCCTCTACCTCCTCCAGGTAAGACCCATCACCTCCATCACCTCCTCTGAAGAGGGAAAACCCTGGGAGAAAGGGGACAAAAGACCCTGGTACAGAAGTCTCACCCTCACCTTTTCAGCTCTGAAAAAACTCAAGCAGCACATAGAGGAGGATACCTTTCCAAAAATGAGAGATGCTGCTGCCTACCTTGAAGCTGTAGATCTGGAAAAGATGACCCGGGAGCAACTCATAGAGGAGATCAGGAGGAGAAGAGGTCTGTATATTAAATGGAGAGACATCTATTGGAGGGATCTCATCCCCTTTGCCCACGGTGTTAGATTATTTGCCAAGGTCTATAACGACACCATGAAGCCAGAGGACCCCTATGAATTCACCCGCCTCCTCTCCTCGGGAAACCTCATCAGCCTCAAAAGAAACCAGGAGCTTAGAGATCTCATCTCCTACATAGATACCCATATAGAAGCTAGAGATGCTCTCTCCCGTAATCAGATGGATAAGCTGGAGAAGAGTTTCAGAAAGAAGATGAAAAGCTTCCTGAAAAGATATGAACCCTCCACCTTCAAGGGAGAGAAGATCTTTACCGACAACCATAAATTTATAGAGTTCCTCCTGAACTCCTCCAAGGGTTTCAGCGAGAGAACCTTCTCCTCCTCCAAGGAATTGGAAGAGGAGTTTTTATCCAGGTTCACCTCTGAAGAGGGGGAAGAGATACTTGAGGTGGCAAGGGCCAGCTGGAAGTTCAGAGATGATGACAACCTTTATCTGGGAAGGATCGAAACGGGAGTTTTAGAAGCTTTAGACTACATGAAAGAGAAGTTCAACTGGACCGATGACCAGGAGGCCTCTCCCCTTCACTCCCCTTATGCTCCCCAGCCTGAGTATAAAAACTCCCAGATCTCTGTAAGGAGATTTACAGGCCAGCCTGCCAGTCCCGGTATAGGAAGCGGAAAGGCCAGAATAATCTCCTCACCTAGGGAGATCTTTCAGTTTAAAAAGGGTGAGGTCCTTATCTGCGACGCTTTAGACCCCAATATGACCTTCATAGTTCCCCTGGCCTCAGCCATAGTGGA
>CAYSGC010000086.1:0-11683 GCA_964430145.1 uncultured Fusobacteriaceae bacterium
GATGAAAAGTAAAGTGGGTTCCTATTGAGTCTATTGCACACATGGAATAAAATTCATTTCCGTCCATCCTTTTTACCCTGTGGGGAGTAGGCAGTGCTGAAACAGGGTATATAAATTTAACCTCATTCTCATCAGCTACAAATACTCCTTTCTTCTGCATCCCTTTTAAAATATCACCTATATCTGGATATTTATCCTTTAATTTACCTTTTATGTCCTTTAAAGAAGTTTTAGAAGCAATTACAGATTCCATAATAAAAAGCCTGATATCCTGACATCTGCTCTCTAAGTCCCTATATCTTCCCTCTAAATACAGCTCCTTGCTGGTATAGTTTTCAAATTCCAGTTCTAAAAATTCTTGCTTTGTATACATCTATACTCCTTTTAATGCTCTTTCCAGCAGTTTCTCAAGTTCTCTTTTATAATCTTTATACTCGTCGAACTCCCTGTTACGTGGTCTCTCCATATCAACCTTAAAATCCTTTATGATCTTCCCTCTGTTTTTAGACATCACTATTATCCTGTCGCTGAGGTAGAGGGCTTCCTCCACATCATGGGTAACCATTACAGTGGTAATCTTGGTTTCCTGCCACAGTTTTTCCAGCTGTACCTGTATAGACTTTCTCATCTGAAAATCTATTGCTCCCAGTGGTTCATCCAGGAGTAAAATTTTAGGATTCCCAGCCAAGGCCCTTACAAAAGCTGTCCTCTGCTTCATCCCTCCCGATAGCTCCTTGGGATACAGGTCTTCCTTCCCTTGAAGGTGGGCGATCTTAATTAATTTTTTCAGTCGCTTTTCCATCTCATCCTTCGGTATTTTTTGTTGCTTCATGGGGTAGAGTATATTTTCCTTAACTGTCATCCATGGGAAAAGTGCATAATTTTGAAAAACAAATCCCTTTTTTGGAGACGGCTTGGTAACTATCTCATCATCTAACCTGATCTCACCAGAGGTTGGTTTTTGAAACCCTGCCATCATAGTCAGTAGGGTTGTTTTCCCACACCCCGATGGGCCCAGTAAGGTTATGAACTCCCCCTTATTAAAGGAGATGTTTACATTTTGAAGTACGATATTTTCTTCACCCTTTGAAGAAAAAACTTTAGATATATTCCTTATTTCCATTATATTTCCCTCCAGGAGGTTAGATGCTTATTTATCTGTAGAAGCCCTCTGTCTATTGTATAACCTACAACAGCAGCCAACATCATAAGAGCAATCAATCTCTCAGTCTGCATGTAAGCTTGAGCTTCAACCATTGAGTGACCGAACCCGGCACTTGTCGCTATGAACTCCGCTCAGATAACAGACATCCACCCTGTACTGATAGAGATCCTGGCTCCGGTGAGTATATCTGGAACAACAGCTGGAAGGGTTACATCCTTAAACAGACTAAATCTGCTGGCCCCCATACTTCTGGCTGCATTATAGTAATCAGCTGAGATTCCCTTTACTCCCTCCAGGGTATTCAGGATAATTGGAAATACTCCTGAAAATGCTATTAAAAATAAAGTTGGTCCGTCTCCGATGCCAAACCAGACGATAGTCAGGGGAACCCATGCCATAACCGGGATTTGACGCACTGCGTCAATAATCCCTCCCATAGCCCTTTCAACTGACCTGAAATATCCCATTAAAAAACCCAGGGGCAGCCCAAATAGGAGAGACAATAAAAACCCCTTCAATACACGGCCCATTGTAATTCCCATATTTTCCAATACTTCCAAATCCACTATGCACTTAAAAAACTCTTTAATTGTAATAACCGGCGAGGGAAGCAGGAGCTCGTTATGGTAGTATAGAGACATTATCTGCCATACAGTTAAGATGCCAATAAATGCTATTGATCTGTTGCATATATTTTTAATCTTACTTCTAGGATTTTGATCCTTTGAAACCTTGGTGTAGATACATGTTTCGGCCATTTTCCCTCCTTCAAATAAATTTTAACTTCATTTTGGTATAGTTTTTCATCATTTAATTCCTCAGCCACTTCATTATATTTTTCAATAAAGTCCTTAAACTCTCTGGTTCCCATTACAGCTTTTCTGACCACCATATTATATGTAGTATAACTCTCCCCGGCTTCTTCATAATCTCCCCTTACTGTAATTGCCTTAATGCCGTCTAGTATAGCTGCATCAACTACACCTCTTTCAAGCAATACAGGGATAAAGTTAGCCTTTACAGGGTATTTTACGCTGTAATCTTTGATTAAACTCTTTTGATACTCCTTCCTTCCCTCATATGCAATGGTATCTGGATCCTTTTTATTTTTTACAACTATATCTGAGTTTTTTATCGCACTTCCCAGATTTTCAAATTCCTTATTTCCCCCAAATGAGTTCACAGCATCATCGCATAAAAATGCTATGTCCAGTACATCGCTACTCAGTGCCCACTGAGCTGTGGAACTTCAGCAATCCTGCAGTTCATACTCTCCAACTACTGTTTGGAGTTCAATATTTTTTTGGAGAAGCCTGTTGACCAGAAGGCCAGTTGTATCCTTACCGCTGGCGATCCTCAGTGGTTTTTCCATTCTTTTTTCCTTGGGAAGGAGAAAGGCGCCCATAAGCAGTATGATGAGAAAGATATTAAACCTTTTCATCTCTACTTATCTAATTCCTGAGCTTTTGCATACCATGAATCATAGCTCATTCCCAATGGGAAAGCTTTCTCAATTTTTTCAGCTATAAACTTATCAAAATCAGGCACGCTGGCTTCAGCATAGATTGATTCATCTACAATGTTTTCATACTTGACTTCCTTTGAAATAAAGTCGTTTTCCTGTACCCACTCCAATTCATTTCTGATCTCTTGTGGATCCAGTTTCCATGTTAGGGTCCTTCCCTCTCCTACGGTTTTTTTATAGATTGTACTTACAGCAACCTCCAATGGAACATTGTAGTTATCGGCAAAAATCTCAGCTGATTTTAAGGGGTGTTCATAGATATACTGAATCGCTTTAGCATGGGCTAATATCATTTTTTTAGCCAGCTCCCTGTGCTCCTCGATAAACTTTTTATTCAAAGTGTATGTACAGCATACTCCCCATTTACCGTTTAATAGCTTATTTTCAGTTTCCATGATTTTTCCGATGCCTTGATACTCTGCCATGGATGCCCACGGGTCACAGGCTGTAAACCCCTTGATCTCTCCCATTCTGAGAGCAGTAAGTGCATCTGTTGATGCCCCTATATCGATTCCCTGATAATTTTTTCCCTCTACTGGCAGGTTTAGATTTTTTGCAATCTGAGTCCAGCCAGTTGACCTTTCAGGATGGGTACCGATGGCAAGCTTTTCACCGATTAAATCTTCAGGCTTTTCAACATCATTTGCAACAACCAGATAATATGAACCTCCTTTATGGTTGTTTGCTCCTATTACAAGGGGGGCTCCCTTAAGTTGTGACCTGAATACATTGTTAACCCCGATATATCCCACATCCATTTGTCCCGCAGCCATTGCCTGGGGAACCTTTCCATTCCCGCTTATATCTACTGAAAGTCCCATATCCTCAAATATCCCGGCATCTTTAGCAATAACCGATGCAGTCATATGGTCACAGTTGTAGTACCCTAGTTTAACTGTATACTCCTCTGTCTTTTCTTCACCACACCCTAAAAATGCCAGGAGGGACAACCCAAGTATAAATTTCTTCATTCTTTTTCTCCTTTATTGATTAATTTATTTAACAACATTCATCCATTCCCTCTCCAAAGAGGTCTATGATCCTGTTATCTTCTATTCTGTATATTGCGTATCCTAACTTGCTTCCCTTATAACCTGAAACTATAAACTCCATTTGAGCTTTTTCATCAATATTTTTTAGCTTAATACTCTGTCTTTCAACTGGGGCTTTCACACTGTTGGTCAATCTTTCTGAATCTCCCAGAACGACAACCATTCTTTTTTCAGACTTGGAGATTTCATAGATAACTATAAGGTCATCAATCCCGTCATCTGTAATATCTCCCTCCTTGGTGAGAATTACCCTGTTTGAGTATTCATCTTGAAATATTTTTAACAGTGGATTTTTTTGGTCTATATCTTCCTGGAAGACCTCCTGTGAAGAATAGGTATAGAAGATAAATCCGATAAAAAAGATAAAAATAACTTTTTTCATGCCATCACCCTCTTCCTTACCACTGGTAAAACAGATTTTACTGCCAGCAGGATAATCATCAGGGAGGAGATATATTTAATATATTCCGGCGGCTGAACAAGCAGGGCATTGGCAGCTTCAATGGAACCTAAGTTCTTGTTAAAGTCGATGACGGGTTTAAAATCCACCAATAAAATATTTGTTAGATATCCTACTCCTAGAGATGATATAACCATTGTTGTGGAGTAGATGATAACCGTTCTTTTCCCCATAAGCTTATACATACTGAGTAGTTCTGGCAGATTCGTTGCAGTACCTGCCATTAAAAATGTTACAGCTACACCGGGAGCAGCTCCGCTGGCAACAAGAGCAGCAATAAAAGGAATATGCCCCACTGCACAAACATACATTATAGCGGCCAGGATAGTTATACTTCCCAGGGAGAGTATGCTCGGATCCCCCAGATATCTTTCAATATAACCCTTTGGAAAAACAGTGAATAAAAATCCAGCCATAAGGATACCTAAAACCACATATTTACTTACAACAAGGGCCAGATCATTAAATGCCCAGTTAAACCCGTCTGTTATTTTTTCCTTAAAACTTCTGTCATCATCATAATCAGACTGGATAAACTCATCCATGCCGGGGGCATGGAGCTCATCCCCTCCAAACCTATTACCAATTACTCCGATTAGAAATGGCAGGCAGAAGCCAGTTAAAACATAGATCCCCGCTATCTCAGGCCCAAGGAGTCCAAAAGCAAGCAGGACAGCCACAGGATTAATCATAGGGGCTGATGTCATAAAGGCCAAAACAGGCCCCAGATAGGCTCCTGAAAAATACATACTCATACCAAGAGGGATAACTCCGCAACTGCATATGGGAAGGAGCATTCCAGATAGTGTACTTTTAAAGACTGAAGATAGTTTTGTATTCCCAAGCATCCTCTGAAACTTCAATGGATTCAGTATATTTCTTAAAAATCCAGCCAGCAAAAAACTAAATACCAGCCATACAGAGGCTGAATTTAAAATATCAAATGAACTCTTCAATATTTCTTCTAAAAACGTTATCATCTTAAATCGCCTCATCAATTGCTTTTTTTATTATCTCTTCGGAAAGGGTCTGGTATTTTTTTGTCTCGTTAATAATAAGAGTGGATTTCATTACTGCTCCATATTTTTTTAAGTAGCCAAAATCCTTTCCTGCTCTATAGATCTTTGCCGTTGCTCCTTTTTTTCTAGCATAATCTTCCACGAAGACTTCAAATTTAGTGCATCATGGACATGCATTGATAAATTCTATTTTATCCTTCATAGTTCTTTTTCTCTCCTATTTCTAATTTACCTATGGATTACAATAACTCTAAAAATGCCTCTATTCTTGTCTTTATCTGCCCTAGGTCGGATGGCGAGTATCCAGTTTCAATACTCATATAGCTCTTCTTTCCCTCCTTGGTCACCACACTCTTCATCTGATGGGTCTCTACATTGTATGTATGACATGCCTGAAGAATTACATCTATCACTCCATCAGCCCTATACTCCTCTACCATCTTTTTCAGTAGCTCTCCCCTTCCATTGTTGGGGGTCATTACAGAACAGGGGATATTGAGATACTTTTTGGCAATGGCATCCACAGGATCTATTGTTTCATCGATAAGCTCCTCCAGGTTCTTTGCGCCGCTGCAGTTTTCATAGGCCACAACTACAGCTCCGGCATCCTCTATGGTCTTTATTATCTTGTCAGCAACTCCTCCTATGGGACATCCTGTAATGATGATTCTTGGAGCATCTGCAGATACTTGTGATTCTCCATCTTCGTGCTTCCTCTTCAGATCATCGATTATAGTTCTTAACCTTGCATTCTGCTGTGCCTTATCAAAGGTATAGTTGGCTCCATTTAACACCTGAAACATCTCATAGCCGGTTACAGGGGGAGGGGTCAGCTTTCCAAGAGCATAAAACTCCTTTAGAAGAATCCTTTCCTCGTTGGTTAATTTTATTGCTTCCATTAAACTGTCCTTTGTAACCTTTACTCCAAACTTCTTTTCCAGTTTTTCAATGAAAAACTCTACCTCACTCCTCCATACCTTCATGGCATGATCCTTATCCTGAGTTTGCGGTAGCTGCATTACATGGGTATCCTTTATCTCCCCCAATAACTCATACATCTTCTTCTTTCCATCACATGTGGTCTCTCCCACCACCATATCGGAAAAATACATATATGGACACTTATCTGTAAGGGCATAACCATAACTGGCCTTGATTAAAGGACACAGATTCTTTGGCAGGTGCTTCTCTGCATCTGGTATAGTTTCCTCGCTTGTAGCACAAAGGGATACAGGATAAGCTCCCGCTGCATAGATAAGCTCCTTTGGAGTATAAGCACAAAACATTCCCACTATGTTTTTTCCGGCATCCTTTAGATTTTTTACAGTTAAGAAGCCGTTTCTTCTGGCATCTCCGAATTCTTCAAACTTCTCTGGTAAATCATTCATTCTTCTTCCCCCGTATAGTCAATTATTTTTTATCTTTTTAACCACTCAGCAGCACACTTTGAAGTAGCCTTGGATCTTTTTGCAGCGAAGGTTTTACTGCTGCTAAGCCTGTATTTATTCTTACATAAAGTATCCTTCTTAAATTATTGCATTACAAAAACAGCCCTAGGCATATGGAGACTAAAAACGAAGTTTTAATTTCCCTGCATACGACAAAAAGCCATATAGACTATGGATATCACGATGCCATTAGCATCCTATTTGAAATTTAATGCTTAAAGAATTTAAAAAAATTAGAATTTAGAATTGAAAATGAAATTAAAACGGAATTTCTACTTAGAAGGGATAAAAACACTTATTCATCGGAAAATCTTCTAAATCTATAATTCTAACGGGTATTTACTTCTTCCAGAAGTAAGGTTTACAGATCAAAGTCATACTCTAAAAAACATGGTATCTCCTTTCAGTTTAAATTTTATACATTACGATTAATAAATTAACATAAATCCATAATAAACGTCAATATATTTTTAAAGTTAATTTTTACTTATCTCTAAAAGCCTTAAGAGATTTAATGAAATTTTACATACTGCATCCCTCCTCATATAACCGGTGATTTATTTTAAAATTCCAGCATTCATGAATAAAAATCTGACAAGAGCTACTATCCGTAAAAAAGACCCTCAGCCTTATATTATAAGAAAACACCTATTATTCCAGATAGATTTTCTACTCACTATTTTAAAATGCCCTTCTTTTTTAAAGGTCTTTATTTCCTTTACCAATGTGGTATTAGCTAATGGGAATTTCACTGTAATTTCCAGGAAAAAACCACCAAATAAGGGCTATATAAACCCTATATAGGGTTTATATAGCCCTTTCATTAAAATGATCTAAAGATCTGTTTTTATGTTCTAATCTTAATGTTCAGAACGGCGGCCTCAGAAGGATTTTAAGAGTACAAAGGTAAAATTACAAGGGTGTCCTCTCTGCTGGCCCTTACAATAAAAATTAAGAGGCATTATAATATCCTTCTCAAAGCTTCCTTTTGGCAAAACCTGCCGACCCTTAATAGTAAAGAGATTTTTTGAAGAATGTTACAAAAATTCTAAGCTACGAGAAAGGTAGCCCCATGACATAAATTGTCATCTTCCAAAAAAGAAACAAGCCTATTTGGGCATCCTTTCCTTTATTTTCACATCTTTTTCAAAATCCCCGTGGATCTTTTCGTTGAAAAGCTTAATAGCTAACTTATCCTCTCTGTATTCTTTTAGCTTCTTCAAATCTCTTCTCAGTCCCACATGAAGGCTGTACATCATAATCAGCAAGATAACTGTAAATGGAAGTCCTGATATAATTACCCCAGTCTGAAGAGCACTTAAAGCTTTACTTCCTCCTGCTATAAGAAGGGCTACTGCAATCGTCCCCTCCATTACTGCCCAGAAAATTCTCTGTGGAACCGGCGAGTCCAACTTACCTCCAGATGTAAGGTTATCTACCACAAGAGACCCTGAATCAGATGAAGTTACAAAAAAGGATACTACCAGGAAGGTTCCCAATACAGAGAAAATAGTCTTTAATACCTGAGGAATATCTAGCCCCTGTATCATAGCAAACAATGCTGTGGATACATCCTGTTTCACTGCTTCTAACAACTGGCCCCCTGTGGCTGCATCTTGAAAAAGAGCAGTGCCTCCAAAAGTTGACATCCATATAAAACTTAATAAGACAGGTACGATTAAGATTGCAGTTACAAACTCTCGGACACTTCTTCCCCTGGAAACCCTTGCTATAAACATTCCCACAAATGGTGACCAAGATATCCACCAAGCCCAATAAAATATTGTCCAAGAACCCTGCCATGCGTTTCCGTTTTCACTGAAAAAGCTGATTGATACAAAATTATTCAGATAAAACCCTATACCATTGCTAAATGATCTCAGTATAAAGAGGGTGGGACCTAAGATAAGCATCAAAACTAGAAATACAAATGCTACTCTCATATTTAATTCCGACAAGATCCTTACACCCTTTCCTATTCCAGACACAACTGAGAGTGTTGCAATAAGAGTTATTACGATTATTATCCCAACCTGAATCTTAGTATCTTGTGGTACTCCAAAAAGGTAGTTTAATCCTGCATTTATCTGCTGGGCTCCAAACCCTAAAGATGTTGCCAATCCAAATAAACATGAAATCACTGCTGTTATATCTATAATATCTCCAATCCATCCAAAAACCCTATCCTCAAGAATCGGATAAAATATTGACCTAAGTGATAGCGGTAGCCCTCTGTTATAAGCAAAAAAAGCCAGAGCTAAGGCTATTAGAGAGTATATTCCCCATGGATGAAATCCCCAGTGATAGAAGGTTATTCCCAGGGCCACTGCCGTAGATGTTCCTTCAGTTATAGGAATGGGGTTGTTAGCATGGTAGAGTGGCTCTCCTACACTCCAAAACATCAGACCTATTCCCATTCCGGCACTTATGAGCATGGAGTACCAGGCAAAGTTCGAAAAATCAGGTTTTGCCTCTGGTCCTCCCAGCTTTATCTCACCAAATTTACTAAACATCAGATATACAGGAAATATTAAAAATAAATTTGCACTTAATATAAAAAACCAGTTAAAGTAATCTGTAATCTTATCTTGTATATTTGTGAGGGTTTCATTCACCGCCACGGGATCCTTAAGTGTCACCCCTATAAATAACAGGACAAATATTCCTGAAATCAGAGAAACCTCAGGGTGAAAGTCAAATCCAAATTTATTTATATTTCTTGAATGAAGCAACTTCGTTTTCCCTTTAAACTTGTCTGTTTCAAATTTTGGTTTCTTTAACTTTTTCATTTACTCCCTCCTAGTCACTCCCCATACTACATTGCTCTGCTTAATTCCCTTAAGGCCTTCTACAATCCTTATTTCCAAAATATAGCTAGACTTGATTTTTACTCCCCCTGTTTAAAATATAATATTTAAAGTGCGGCTTAATATTTAATTTTTTCAGCTCCATATATAGCTTTGTTCTGAAGTCACTCCTAAAAAACCATCCATTTGCAGGAGAATCTGTCAGTGCTGCAACCCAGCACTTTACATTTTCAGGGGTCATATCCATTATCCAAAATTCCGGTTCAGTATTAGCTTCTCTGTACTGGCTTTCTCTGGCTATACTTAATGCG
The DNA here is from genome assembly GCA_964430145.1 of uncultured Fusobacteriaceae bacterium. GTDB lineage: Bacteria > Fusobacteriota > Fusobacteriia > Fusobacteriales > Fusobacteriaceae > Propionigenium. The sequence continues at coordinate 9,788 of CAYSGC010000086.1, forward strand.
GTCTTTTTTACCAACTCTATATCAGCTTCATATGAAATCCAAAACTCAACCTTGGACCACTGCGATTCATTTACAATGGTATAATTTATAAAGTTTTCTCTGATCATATTCTGATTTGGAATTACAAGCCTCTGCCAGTCCCAGAGCTTTACTATGGTATGGGTCATATTTATGTCTTCCACCACACCATAGTTTTCTTTTATTATTATGGTATCCCCTATATTAAATTGCTTTGAGAGGGTTATTACTATTCCGGCTATGATGTTTTCAATAAATGGTTTTGCTGCAAACCCCAACAAAAGAGTTCCAGCAGATGCAAATATAGAAAAAACACCTTTTGAAAAATTCTCCATAAATGGAAATAGAATCAAGAATATTACCACAGACAGCCACAATATAAAAATAATTCTTCTTATAATAGTAAATCTCATCCCTAAATTTTTTATGGCTTTTTCTCTTGATCTCTTAAAAATATTTTTTAAACTTCCATGCTTGTTTCTCATAGCACCAAAGCTTTTATTTTCTTCTACATTCTCCCTAAAATAATCCTCTAACCTTTTTAATCTTTTTAAAACATAAAATAACAGAAGGAATAAAAAGGATACAATAGCTATATAATATGTCATCTTATTCCCCCTTCACCTCCCTCTTCCTATGAATCACTTGAATCCTTTAAAAGCATAGTTATCTTATTATCTGTATGAAACCGACCGCCGGCTTGTCCCGGTTTTTTAAATTATATCCATTTTTTTATCTCGTTATTCTATGAATTTTGAATGAACTTTAATTTTCTCAACTCAATTAAAAGCAAGAAACTATTCACTGCTTATTTAGTCGAGCCTTTAACTTTATTATTTCATCTTGAAACCCAATAAGGTCCTTGCTAATTGAAGGGTCTAGAAGAAAAACTCTGTACCTTTTATATTTTTTTTCATAAAAATCAACTCTACCCTGTATCTCCTTTTTAGAGATGTCATTATTTTCTATATCGGACTTCACTCTCATTGTCAGCTGACGTATCTCCTCCTGAAATTGTATGCCCTGTTCTCTGTCATAATCGATCATAAAATCCCCCCTTATATCTTAAATGTTACTCAAGTTTAATTTCAGATAATATAAAAATATGCTGTAAAAAATAAATATTTATTTCTGTAAATTAACCCTTTAAAATAATTAGCAAAAATGAAAAGACCCTTTAGCAAGAGTCTTTTATGTGAGGTAAAATCAAGAAAATATACAGGAAAATAACGCTATTTCACCTTTAAATCATTAATTTTATCTACTGTAGTAAGTAAAAAAATCCTTTAAAGCACTTAAAAATAAGCAAACGAAACTTTATTATTTACAGGCCCAGTATATTTTATACTTTTATCAGTGAAAGAAAATTCAGGTATAGAAATTCCGCATAAACCTTACTATAATATATTTATTTTGAAATTTTACTCAATTTTAACTTTTTTAATATAAAATATAGGGGCAAGAAAGAGTAGTAATCTAGGAGGAAGCTAAAGATGATATTATCTAATATTAATATAAAATTATTTAAGGAGGCTTATCACGTCTACAATAAAACAAATAACTCTTTGGAAGAGGATTTTAAGGGATTTGAATTTTATAGAGAAATAGATTTCAAATGGAGAAGGGAAAACTTTTTCAGGAGCTTTAAAAATAACTTTTTCAGCCTCTTAATGACATCCCTTCTTGTAAGGGGCTGTAGGAAGGAGAATATCGTAACATACTCCAAAATAATAAGCTGTATAAGGCAGATTATTACATCAACAGACAATATAATAGACAGGGAGGATAAGGGGATAATATTTATTCCTGAAATTAAAAATAACGTTGTAAAAAATGTTCTTCTCACAATGGCATCACAAAATCTCCTTGAAGATTATT
>CAYSGC010000087.1:0-11660 GCA_964430145.1 uncultured Fusobacteriaceae bacterium
TCTGATAATCTTTAAAGGGTTTTTGTTCACACATGAGCCCCCAAAGAGGACATGTTTGAATTCCAGATTCAGTAAGCTTTTTAAAAAGTTCATTCCTGCTTATTCCATACTTCTTCTCGTCGATAACTATTGCATAAAACCAGTGGTTGGAACGTGTGCCGCCATTAAATGGAAGAAGTTCAATGCCTTCAACATCTTCAAGGAGGCTTTTATAGAGGTTGTAATTACTTATCTTGACTTTAACAAATTCCTCTAACCTGATTATTTGACTTATACCGAAGGCAGCCTGGACATTGGTAAAAGCATAGTTATATCCTACCTTGTCATGATAGATGTAGGGAGAAGGAGTTTTTGCAACAGCAGCAAGAAACTTTGCCTCCTGAAGAAGGGACTTGTCCTGGGATAGGATAGCGCCTCCACCTACTGCTGTCATAATCTTATTGGCATTAAAGGAGATAACCCCTATATCACCAACTGTTCCCGCATGCCTCCCCTTATACTTACCATCTGTATAGAAGCTTCCCATAGCCTGGGCAGCATCCTCTAAAACCTTTAAATTATATTTTTCTGCTATAGATATGAGTCTTTCCATATCTATAAGATTTCCGAAGAGGTGAACAATGGTTATTACCTTTATCCTTCTATCACTTTTTTTGTTATAGACCCATCCCTTTTTCATGTAGCACTCATTTTCTAAAAACTCCTCTAATTTATCTAAATCCATATTTAAGGTGTCGTCACAGTCCATGAATATAGGACGGGCTTTTAGATACACAGCAGCATTAACAGTTGCTATAAAAGTAACATTAGGGACAATAACTTCATCACCTTCTTCTACTCCCAATAGTCTGTATGCTTCGTGAAGACCAGCCGTTCCACTCTGAACAGTAACAACCATGTCTAATTTTGTGTATTTTGCCAGCTTTCTTTCAAACTCAGTCACAAACCTCCCTTTAGTTATCCACCCACTTTCTATGCATTCTCTGATATTTTCAAGGGTGTCTACCGACAGGTTAGGTACAGAGAGTGATATCTCTGATACCTTACCATCCCAAAATCCTTTAACGTCTTCCATTGCTACCTCCCTTTATACAAGCAACTTCCATCTATCTTCTATAGAGAGGAAAAAAATCCAGTTTCCTTCCTCTGAGTTCAGGCTTTTTTTCTTCATGTAGTTTAGTAAGCTCGTTATAAATCTTAAAGTCATGGATTTTTTTTCCTATGTAGAAATCCAGAGCCCCATTTTTATTAAATGAGCTTTTAAATTTAAAGAGGGCATCCTCTGCACCTCCATATCCTCCCCCTAAATGAAAATTTTTATATCCATTTTTCAGACCCCAAAGGGCAACAGTATAGATAAGTATGTTATTTGGGGACTCCTTGTAATATTCAGGGTCGGTGGCGTGAAGATGTCCATGAATCTCCTCCTCGCCAGATAAAATAAGAATAGAAGAGATAGTTTTTCCATTATGGGTGGTTTTAAATATAGTAGATCTTTCCTTTAAAAAAGTTCTTATATTTTTAAAGTAATCCTTTGGAAAGTAGTAGTAATCTGATGCACAATTTTTATTCATGGTCATATAGTAGAGATCTATAAATTTATCCCAGGCTTGGTCACTGTTATCAAGCTCTGCTTTAAATCCCTTTTCTAAGGCTCTTCGGATGCTTTTGCGGCAGGTTCTCTTCATATTTAATAGAATCTCTTCCTCTGAAGTAAGGTCGATGTTTATAGTTGTTCCAGCATTAATGGTGTTGACATACTCAGCCATAAATTTATGATTTCTTAAAAGAGGGTGAAACCTAATAAATTCGCAGATTATATTGTTTTTTTTGCAGTACTTTTCAAATTCATTCCTAAAGTCTGAGACCAACTTATTCAGTTTGTCGGGGGATTTAGGAAAGAATAGAGGGCCCCCATATCCATAAGGAGTTGTAATATCGCAATATTTATTGTGTTTTGAGCGAATGTCTCTTTTTAAAAAGAGGTACTCTACCTTTCCATATTCACTTTCATAATTAAACTTTTTGACCTTTCCATCTCCATTTAGTTCATATATTCTGGCATACTCATCCTTAAAATATATGTCCATATAATCACCTCGCTTCCTCTAATTAACAAAATGATGCTCAGGTTCCTTATATGTTGTAATGATTTTCTTTAATTCCCTTTTAATCCCCTCTCTGTCAGCGATTTTTGCAAGTTCATTTAAGTTGTTAAGGTGAAGCTCTAAATCAACTTCCTCTTTATTCAACTTAGTAATAAAAATCTTCTTATTTTTTGTTTTGATGGTTTTATCCTTGTCATATAAAAGTTCCTCAAATAATTTCTCACCAGGTCTAAGCCCTACTATATCTATCTTTATGTCCTCCTCCAACTTCAGTCCCGAAAGTTCGATGATGTTTTTTGCAAGATTTATTATCTTAATAGGCTTACCCATATCCAGAATGAAGACTTCACCACCATCACCTAGAGAGCCAGCTTCTATAACTAAATGAACAGCTTCTGGAATAGTCATGAAGTACCTGGTGATATCCTGGTGGGTTAAAGTTATATTCTTACCTTTTGATATAAGGTTTTTAAAGATAGGTACAACACTTCCTTTGCTGCCTAAAACATTTCCAAACCTTACGGCCATATACTTGGTGCTGCTATAACTATCTTTAGCCTGGATTATCATCTCGCAAATCCTCTTGGTTGCTCCCATCACACTTGTAGGATTAACAGCTTTGTCTGTAGAGATGAGAAGAAATCTCTCTACGTTATATTGGTGGGCGCATTCAACTAGGTTTTTAGTTCCAAAGACATTGTTTTTTATGGCCTCCTCTGGATTATTTTCCATTAATGGAACATGTTTGTGTGCTGCAGTGTGGAAGACTACTTGAGGTCTGTAGATCTCAAAAAGCCACATTAACTTTTTCATATCCTTTATAGAACAGATTTCACTGAAGATCTGAATGTGTGGAAAACTGTCCTTTAACTCCAACTCCAAGAAGTAAACTGCATTTTCATCTACATCAATATTTACAATCTTCGCTGGATTATATTTTGCTACCTGGCGGGAAAGTTCACTGCCGATGCTTCCACCACCACCTGTAATAAAGATAGTTTTTCCTTCAAGAACCTTATCTATACCTTCCTTATTAACAAGTTGCTGTTCCCGACCGAGAAGATCCTCTACCCGCACTTCACGGATTTGCTTAACATAGGGCTCGTCACGCAGGATCTCTCCAAAGGATGGCAAGATCTTAACTGTAGCTCCTGAGGAGGAGGCTATCCTATATATTCTTCGTATGTCCTCACCCTTAGCTGAGGGCATAGCTATAATAACACTTCCAATATTTTTATCTTTAACTAGCTGTGGAATATCTCGCGTCTTTCCTAGAACTTTGTAACCAAGTATAAACATATTTTCCTTCTTGGGATCGTCGTCTATAAGACCGATAACTTCATATCTGAATTTTGCATTGTGTATGCTTTCTCTTAAAAGGTTACCTCCAGCTTCTCCAGCACCTACAATGAGGGTGTTTAATATCTTATCCTTTTCCTTAAAGAGTCCTAGAGACTCTCTCATCATAAAGCAATATCTTATAAGGATACAGAAACCTGTTCCGAAGAAAAATAAGCTCATATAGAAGTAGGGCGAGGAGGAACTTCCGCTTATAGAGGTAAAAAAATAGAATGCTATAGTAGAGATAGATACTCCTTCAACTATTCTTATAATCCCTTCAAGGCTTGTATAAGTCCAGCTTCTCTTTGGAATTTCCAGAAGGATGAATACTGCCCATACAAGGCTCAAATAAAGAAGAAGATCCCTGTAGTTTGTATGATTAAGCCACTTATCTTCAAACTTAAATATGTAGGTAAAGGTGTAGGCTAGAGCTATCATACTTAGGTCTATTGTTATTTTAATTCCTCTCTTCTTAGTAACAGCCTTCATAAGTCATTCTCCTTTAAAAGTTTCTATGTTCGATAGATTTTAAGAAGGACTAATCCCCTGAACCTCCCCTTATAGGTACAACTTTTTGTCCATCATTCACCTTGAAAGGGTTAACTACGATTTCTGTTCCCGCAGGAAGGTTAAGAACTTCATATTCAGAGGTAGTTTTAGCTCCTATGTCAACTCTGGTTTTATTTACAATATTTCCATCTAAAGTATAGACATAATTAACACCATTCTCTTCTACTACAGAGAAGGAGCTAACAGTATTAATCCCCTCCTGATAGGTACCCTTGATCTCCACATCGGTAACATATCCAGGTTTCATTCCATGGGAATTTTCTACGATAACTTCTATCTCAATGACCCTTTCCTGAGTTCCTCTAATCTCTTTCAACTTTGCGATTTTAGCGATATTATATACTTCTCCTAAATATTTTTTATTGTCAAATCCCTCTCGACTGGTAATTTGAGCCTTCTGTCCCACTTGGATCCACTTGGACTGATGAAGGGGGACTTCGAGTTTTACTATAAATTCATTTCCTGGAGAGATGGATAGGAGTTTTCCTCCCTGAGAAACTTCGGCCCCTTCAGCTGCTGTTATCTCAGTTATAATGCCAGCAAAGGGAGCCCTCAAGGGCTCCTTGATCTCTGCCAGTTTTTTCTCAATATTATTTTTTTGAAGGAGTAGCTTTTGGTACTCTCCCTTAATGTTATTTTCATTAAGGAGAAGTTCTCTTTTTAGTCGTTCATAGCTTAGGACACTGAGGTCATATCTTTGCTTTGAAAGATTTAGGGTAGTTTTGAGATCTTCGAGTTCATTTCTTCTTCTGTCAGCAAGTGCTCTGGCTTCGTTGGCTTCTACAGAGGAAACGCCCTTTCTTTTGAGTAATTCTTCCATTACATCTGCTCGTTTCTCTGAAGTTTCAGCTTCAAAGGAAAGTAACTTGATATCTCTGTTGAGACTCTTAATTTCCTCTGCTAGAGAACTCCTTTCCAACTCCCTTTCTTCAAGTTCTAATTTAATTGAGCCTGATCTTAGATCAGATAGCTGAAGCCTCCTACTTTTAAGATCCAGTTCGATCACTTCAAGCTCCCTTTCCAGATCGTTTTTGACAGTATCGCTAAATTCAAGGAGGTTGTCTCCCTTTTGAACCTCGTAGCCCTCCTTTACCAGAATACTCTTTATGACAGTAGGGGTATCTGTATAGAGGGAGATATTTTCCTTCGGGAAGATGACTCCCTGGAAGATGAGGTCTTCATTAAAAGTACCAAGCTTTAGAGCTTCTACCTTAACCTCTGTACTCTGGTGACCTCTACCGCTTCGGATAATTCCCTGGATCCCAAGAGCTGCAACTGCAAGGAAAACACTTAATAGCAGTTTATTTTTCATTCTAATCACCTACTTTAACAGATTTTCATACTCCCTCTGTCTAAGGAGAAATTCTCTTTCTAGAGAATAATAAGATGCAGCGCTTTCGCTGAGATCACTTACAGAACTAAGATAATCGATGGAATCTATCAAGCCATTGAGGAATCTCAAACTTTCTATCTCTAAGTTTTCCCTTAAAAATTCTAATCGGGCCTTTTGTGACTGAACTTCCTTGTGAAGTGTCAGGAGTTCTCGATACTGATCTCTCAACTCCAAGGCAATCTCATCCATTCGGTTATTGTAGTTTAGTTCAGCTTGCTCTCTGACAACCTTTCTTTGGTTAATGTCATCTATAGTGCTTCCCCATGAAAAAATCTCCCACCTTGCAGTTAAGGATACCTGGTAGTCGGAAAACTCGTCATCATCGTCATTAAATCTGTACTCATATCTTCCAAAAACCTGGGGAAGCAGACCAGCCTTAGCTAGCTTCACATCTAAATCGGCATCTTGAAGTATTAATTCCTCCCTTTTGGCCTGGCTCCCTTCTTTGAGAGCCACTTTAGTATCCCTTTCTAAATCATAATTTTTAAGAGGTGGATCTGCTGAATCATAATCTGCAAATGTATAATCTGACCTAAGATTTAGTCCCATAAGTAGATATAGGGCTTCCTCTGCTGAACGCTGCTGCTGGATTCTTCTTTCTTTTACAGCCTCTTCAGCCACTATATCTGCTTGAACTCTTAAAAGTTCAGACTTTGGAATCATCTGACCATTATCAAAAAGTTCCTGAAGTCTTTTACTTTGCTCCTCTAAATTATCTATAACTTTTTTAGAGATTTCAGTCTGAGTTCTATTATTAAGAATTTCAAAGTACTGAAAAATAGCTCTTTCTTCGGTGTTGTATCCAACCAATTTATCTTCCTGTAGTGAGATATCTCTTGCTAAGACAGCTTTTTTATAGTTGTTGGTATTTTGCCATCCTGTAAAGATAGGAATGTCAACATTAAGCCTGTCTACCTCTATTCCTCCATCACTTGTCCATTCATTTCTGTCACTTCCAGGTTCATCTTCGATAAACTCTTTAGTAGATTCTAGTTCAGCAGTTGGAAGAAAATCTTTAAACCTTTTACGGACCTCTAAATCCCTCTCATCTATAATAAGTCTCTGTATCTTTATTTCTCTGTTATTTTCTTTAACTCTTTCTAGAACCTCTTCTAGACTCAGCTCATTAGAGGGAGATATTGAAAAAACAGAAAAAAAGGTCAATGCTCCTATGAGAGTGTAGTTATTAAGATTACTAAATTTCATTTCTTTTCACCTTCCTACTAGATTGATCGATTTTGACTGCAGTTACCTAACTACTTAGATGCTCCTTCCTCTGAATATTTTTCAGAGTATTTATAGGAGTAGCTGTAGTAGCCATAATTACCAACAGAGTAGCCCTCTTTTTCTATCTTGTTTACCACAATTCCATAAATCTTAACCCTTGCTCTTTTGAGGATACGCTTAGCGTGAATGAGCTCTTTTCTATCTACCATACCATAACCACATATATATATTACTCCGTCTGAATGTTGGCCTAGAATAGCTGCGTCTGCAGCAACTAAAAGGGGTGGGGTATCAATAATTATCAGGTCATACCTTCTTTTAAGTCCTTTTAAAATATTTCTTATTTCTTCTCCTAAAAAGAGCTCTGTTACATTTCTCTTTTGATGTTTTGAAGGAAGAATGTCTAGGTTTTCTCTTACTTCCCTTAAAATGACTTCATTTATATTTTTTTTTCCTAAGAGAACATCGTTTATTCCAGAGGCAACTTCTAATCCAAAATTAAGATGAATCCTAGGTCTTCTGACATCGCAGTCGATCAATAAAACTTTTTCTCCGTTTTCTGCAGCAGAGATAGCATAGTTTGCTGCAACAAAGCTTTTTCCTTCTTTTTCAATAGTACTGGTGCATAGCACTGTCTTCTTCTTTTTGCTTTCAAGAAAGTAGAGGTTGGTTCTAAGGGAATTGGCTATTTCGCTTATTATGGACTGACTCTCCTCCTTGGAAAAAAAACTCTTTCTATCCACCATATTCACCCTCTTTCCTTTTCTTTAATTTTTTTAAAATCAGGTATATTGGCTAGCACTTGGCTTTCCATTATTGTTTCAAAATCCTTTGGGTCCTTAAGTTTTCCGCATAACAACTCTTGGACAAAGATTATAAATGTGGATAAAAAAAATCCAAAAGTTAAAAAGATTAGTGCCAGAGAAATAACATCTCTAGGAAGTGGTTTACTTGGGATTTCAGCTTTTTCAATAACTTTTAGATTTTCAAAAGTCATGACACTCCTTATTTTATGAATAAATTCCTCAGAGATTTCATTTACAACTATGGCAGCAATTTGTGGGTTTTTATTTTGATAACTGATCTTAATAAGTTCGGTTTCTCCAACAGGTTCCATCTTTAAGAGTTTGGAGATATCCTCGGGCTCTGCATCCATATCTAATTTAGATATGACATTTAGAATAATATTTCTACTTCGAGCAATTTCAGCATAAGTATCAACTAGTCTTTGGTTTCTAGTTATCTCATCGTTTCCAAGACTTTCAGCTGAATATACTCCAGTACTTGATACCATTAGTGTAGCTTCAGCTTCATAGATATTGGGTTTTAATAAAATAATTGAGATTCCTGTTATAATTGATAGAGTTGTTATTAAGGCTATAAACTTCCATTTCATTATCAGTAAGAAAAAGTGGTTTATTATAATCTCTTCATCTTCAATTTTGTTAATTTCAAGGGGGATATTATCGATGTTTTTTTCGTATTTAGGCATAGATCACAACTCCTTTAATGTTTTTATAAATTCAAATCTTTTGATAAAAACAATTTATAAAATTTCATTTATTTTAAAACAGTTATTTAAATTTATATACTCCATAAACTATGAGTTCTCCTCCTAAATATATATACTTTACAGCAAATAAACTTGGTGAAAAGCTTAATGAGAAGGATATAAAAGCAATAGATTTCAAGAGAAATAGAAAGTCAATAAAAATAAGGGTTTAAAAAAGAGGAAAATTGTTATAGAATAAATTTAAGAACAGAATGAACGACTAAGGAGAGGTAAGGATATGAAGAAGATAACTAAAGCAGTAATACCAGCAGCGGGACTAGGTACAAGAGTGCTTCCTGCAACAAAAGCGCAGCCAAAGGAGATGCTTACAATCGTGGACAAGCCCTCTCTTCAATATATAGTGGAGGAACTGGTGGAATCTGGAATTACAGATATTGTAATCGTAACTGGGAGAAACAAGAACTCTATAGAGGATCACTTTGATTACTCATATGAGCTGGAAACTACCCTTGAAAATGACGGGAAGATGGAATTACTAGGTAAGATCCAGCACCTTTCATCTATGGCCAACATATTCTATGTAAGGCAGAACAAGCCTCTGGGACTTGGACATGCTATCCTTAAGGCAAAGCCATTTATAGGGAATGAGCCTTTTGTAATAGCCCTTGGGGACGACATCATGCACAACCCTGAAAACCCTGTATCCAAGCAGATGATAGATACCTATGAGAAGTATGGGGCAAGTGTAATAGGGGTGCAGGAAGTGGCTGAGGAGGATGTATCCAAGTATGGTGTGGTAAAGCCTGTTGCGACACTGGATGAAAGAACTGTGGAGATGACGGATTTTGTGGAGAAGCCAAGCATAGAGGAGGCACCATCAAGACTTGCATGTCTGGGAAGGTATGTACTGGACGGAAAGGTATTTGACTACCTTGAAAAGGGGAAGCCAGGTAAGGGAGGAGAGATACAGCTTACCGACTCTATCCTGGAGATGCTAAATGACGGAAACAAGGTTCTTGCCTATGACTTCGAAGGAAAAAGATATGACATAGGAAGCAAGCTTGGACTTCTTAAGGCAAATATCGAGTTTGGGCTGAGAAACTCCGAGACGGCAGAGGGACTTTCAGAGTACCTGAAGGAATTAAATAAGAGTATCTAAGGGTAGAAAGGAGTTTTCATCTGATATGAAAACTTTTTATTCTTCCGCTGGATAATAGAAGCTAGAAATTAGGAGGGAACTATGATACTGGGAAATTTAAACAGGCTTGGAGAGATGGATTACCTTGCTTCAAGGTTAAAGGAGATGCTTATCTACCTGAGGGATAACGACCTGAAGGGGAGAGAGCTGGGAAGAATCGAACTTGAAGGGGAAAACCTCTTTATAAATATAGAGGAAAATGAGATGGCTCCAAGGGAGGAAAGAAGACCTGAAGCACACAGGAGGTATCTGGATATTCAACTGGTGCTAGACGGCGAGGAATCCATTGGGGTAGCAGTGGACAGTACAGATGAAAATATAGATGGGATACTGGAAGAGTATTCCCAGGAGAGGGATATAATCTTTTATCAGGATGTGAAGAAAGAAAATATGGTAGACCTCTTCCCTGGAGATTTTGCAGTATTTTTTCCAGAGGATATACACAGACCAAGGTGTACAGTAGGTGGAAAGCCTGGAAGAGCTAAGAAAGCTATAGTAAAGATGAAGATGGAACTTTTAAAGTAAATTTAGGAAAGGGAGGAGCTTATAAGCTCCTCCCTTTTAGTATCTTTATTTATTTTTTAGGTGAAGCCTTAGGTTTAGCTTCGGTAGTGGAGTTCTGAATCCCCTCCAGGAACTCCAATAATTTTTTAGCTGCTCTCTTAGGGCCTTCCTTCTCCATCCCCTGGATTCCCAGCTTGGTCTTGATCTCTCCTACCTGGATATTTCTCTCGAAGAGGATACTGAAGTACTTATTTAAAAGGGCATCACATCTGGCCTTCTTTTGGTAGGGGCCAAAGGGGTTGGCAAAGTAGGACTTTACCAGACCAGATTCAGCTGTGGTTCCTTTGGCCATACGAGCTCCCTCCTTGAAAACCTTAAGAGCTTCCTTAGGCGTTTCGAAGAAGGTAATCTCCTCGCCATCTGCGTAATTGTTTGCATAGAAGAAGTAATTTACAGGGTACTTTCTTGTAACCTCATCATAGGTTGCAATGGGAAGAACCAGTCTGGCGTTTTCCTTGTCAGGATTCATAAAGATACTTCTATCCATGGATTTGTAGGCATAGCCTGCATCAAGGTCATCCAACCTTACAAAGGCTCCGATCTCAGTACCAGAGGCGACAACCTGGTTTTTATCATCCAGAGAGAGAACTCCCATGTCGTCAAAGATGACCTTCATATCCTTGATATACTCCTCGCTGAGAACCCTGAATGCTTCCAAACTCTCGGATTTACCGGCACCGCTGTCCCCAACAATTACAATATTATACTCCTTATTGGTCTTGGTGGTGATATTTACCATGGCACCGTGAAGGGGGAGGGATCCCCTCTCGAGCATCTTTATGTTGTGCAGGGTAAGGAGCATCTTCTTCATGTAACCAAAGTAGTCTATTCCCTCGTTGTAGTTTGCATATCCTATAACGATATCGTTTTCCTTATCCTTGTAGAAAACTGTGGACATCTCCCTGTTAAAATCCTTCATCCCATAGATGTAGATGATATCGGGTTTTCTGTTCCTGCACTCCTCCTCGGTGGCAAGTTCAAATAAGTTTGAAAGGGTGATCCCCTGGCAGATGAAGTCCTTGTGAAAATAAACATAGGCGTAGAGGTCACCGATCTTTGCCGGGTAGCAGAACCAGTGGTGCTCATTTATAGATGAATCCTCAAGGGGGTTCTTATAAACCTCCTCAAAGTACCCGCTTCTCTTATTAACCTTGGGGTATGTGATAAATGGAGGCTGCAGGATAACCGTCTCTATAAACGGTATCCTCTCTAAGAAGGAGTACTCAGGAGGGCACAGCCAGTCTACCTTGTTGATGATAAGGCCGGCATTGGCTCCAGCAGTAAGCTGACGGTAGACCCTGTGCTGATATCCCATGACAGTTTCCTCTATCCTTCTGTAGACAGAGAGGATAAGGTTGTTGAAGTTGTTGTTGGCTTCTATAAACCCTACATTTTCAAGTCCCTGGCCACGACGGCTGTTGGACACAACGGCATACCTCTCCATCCTTCTCCAAAATGAATAGATTCCCTCGATTAACTCTATAAAAAATTCCCTTCCTTCAAAGTAGGAAACGTATTTCGACTGAATCTTTTCAAAATCTTCTACCCTGAGGACAAGGAGCAGCTTAAAGACATTTATAAACTCCTCCACAAGAACCTCAAAATTTCCGTCTGTTTTAACGATGAAGTGGTTGTAGAGGGCGTTGTCCTTCTTTCTCAGTTGTTCAAGGTATAAGGTGAGCACCTTTCTGAAGGCATTGCTGTCCAAAAGCTTTTCAGCTGTGTCACAGTACTTTTCTGTGAAGT
>CAYSGC010000088.1:0-11656 GCA_964430145.1 uncultured Fusobacteriaceae bacterium
TTATTCTTTTTATCTTGATCACTCTATCAGCTGTAAAGATCTTTCAGATGAACACTGTATGGGGGAAGCTCCTAGCAGCTAATATCTTTTCTTCAAACATAACTGTACTTGTGATTGTTTTCTCAATGGTTGTTAAGGAAAGTATGTATCTCGACCTTATAATCACCTATTTGCTTTTAAACTTTGTAGGAACGGTACTATTTACAAAACACATCCAGTCTAGGAGGGGAGTAATATGAATGAGACAATAGGAATGGCAGTCCTTATAGCAGGTCTTATTATAAGTATCATTGGAAATATCGCCTACTTCTACCACAAGGAATTCTTTACCGAACTCCTCATAGGAAGTATAGTCGATACAGCAGGATTCAGCTTAATACTCATAGGAGTAATGATCTATATGGGACTCTCCTACTTCTCTCTCAAGGTGCTTATAATCCTGATTCTGTGTTTCGTTATAAACCCCATTATGAGCTGTGCCATAGGGGGAAGTGCATACAGGAGTGGATTTAAACCCCTGAAACAGGAGGAGGATGAAGATGTATAAGGACATACTGCTTATAATGCTCGTGCTATTTGCTCTGGCAGCTTCCTTTTCTCAGAGGCTAATAAAGGCTGTAATATATCTGGAGATCTTTTCCCTCATAAGCGCTGTGATCTTCATCATCGAGGGGGCACCAGATGTTGCCATAGCTGAGGCTGTAATAGCTACAACTATAACCTTTGTTACAATCCAGCAATACAAGAAGGTAAGGATATTTTATATCAACCTTGAGTATGACAACAAGAAGACCCTTATCCATAAGTTCATAGAAAGAAGCTGTAAACAGACCTCTCTTCTACCCCTCTTTGTAAACCTGCATAAGATGAATATGAAAAAACACATTAAGAGGGACAGGGGAATATGTGACGTGATAATAACCCACCATGGTAGGGATGTAATCTTCTACTTTTACGGAGAGGGGGACCATATAAAGAAGTTCAGAGAGGAGATATCCGCTAAGCTCCATAACCTGGAGTCAGACTACAATATAAAGTTGGTGAGTAGAGATGAAGTTTATAGTAAGGTATAGAAAACATATAATCGGCCTTCTGGCTCTGCTGATGGGGGGGCTATGCCTTGCCCTTGTAATGGATAGGCCCACAGCAGTCCCTGTAAATGAAGGTATGAACTACTATATGCAATATGCAACGGAGGAGACAACAGCTGTCAATGTTGTTACAGCTATTTACTTGAACTACAGGGTATTTGATACAGTGTTTGAGGCCCTGCTTCTTCTTGTGGCAGTTACTGCTACCCTCTTTATCTATCCTGTTAAGGAAGGAAATAGGAGAAGGAAAAGGAGTGGTGAGGTTCTAGAGCCTCTGAGGGATCTGCTGGTCTTTATCCTCCCCTTCATTATGTTGTTTGGAGTGGCCCTTATCTTAAACGGGGACAGAACCCCTGGAGGAGGATTCCAGGGAGGGGCAGTGCTGGTGGTTATATTTGTTGCAGGCTTCCTTATTGAAAGATCCAGGGAGATGGATCTAAATATATTTACCCTAATTGAAAAGTTTGCCTTTATCTCTCTGACACTTATCATAGCTGCATTTTTATACTTTAACTTTAAGGAGATGCCCCATGGGATAAGGAGAACCTACCTCATCCTCATAAATACCCTTATAGGGGTAAAGGTCTGTGCAGGGCTGGGAATTATCTTCTACAGGTTTTCCAGGTTAAAAAGTGATAGGAAGACATAGTTTAAGGGAGGTTACTATGAATAGGAATAATATTATGAAGTTAGAGTACAGTATTTTTTCAGCTGTAGTCTGGTGCACCTTCAATGAAAGTTTTTCGTGGTTCAATATAGCTATGGGAGTACTTCTGGGAAGACTCTTTCTAAAGATCTCAGAGAGGTTTCTGGAGGATCATGGAGTAGGGGAGGGGAATCAGAGGAACGTTTCTCTGACCCTCTATATTCTGAGACTTATGGTGGACATCTATATAAATACATTCAGTCTCATCCTACTTCTTATTAAAAGAAGGCTGGACCCCACCTTGGTAAAGGTGAGGACAAAGGGAAGGGGGAGTGTAGGATCTCTCATAGCCAACTCCATAACCCTGACTCCCAAAACCTCCTGTGTTTACAAGGAGGGGGATATACTGACAATTCTCTGTGCTCATGAGATGACCAGGGGGGAGATTGTGGATGGATTCGAGATAAGGACCCTGGAGGAGAAGGATCTTATTCCCAGCCTGGAGTTCCTGAGGGGGGATGATCTATGATATCCGGTGAAGCAGTAGCTGTGATTATATTTATAATAGGCTGCTATACAATAATGGCCAGGAGGGATATTGTCAGAACCACTATAGGTACGGGGCTTATGACGGGGGGAGTGGTCCTCTACTTTCTTACCTCAGGGGAGGAGTATCTTCATCCTCCTATAGGAGAGGTAGTAGGCATTGTTGCAGATCCCCTTCCCCAGGCCCTGATGATAACCAATATTATCATAGGGGTGGCCTCCACTGCAGTGGCACTGGGAATCTTTATAAAGCTGTATCAGAAGTATGGAACAGCCAGGTGGGACACAATACATAAAAAGCATCTGGAGGAGGAGATATGAGACTGTTAATATTGATTATACTGCCAATCTTAGGGGGGCTTATAGCCTACCTGCTGCCAAATATCAGGGGGAAGGCCTCTACCATTACCATTCAGAGTATCTCTGTGGGAATAGCCCTCTATAACTTTATGGAGGTTTTAGGTGGAGGGAGCTACTCCCTTGTAGTGGGAAACTACAGCGAGGTAGCGGGAATAACCCTCACAGCAGATCTTTTAAGCTCTGTGATGATCCTCATTACAACCTTTATCTTTCTGCTGTGTATCGTATACTCCATGGGGAACAGGAAGCTGGAGAGCCATTTCTTTTTCCTCTACCTGGTACTTCAGTCGTGTATGACGGCTCTCTTTCTCACAAGGGACCTCTTCAATATCTTTGTAATAGTTGAGGTATGTACCATAATAATCGCCATCCTCATAATGTATAAGAATGAAAGATCCCTCTACGACAGCTTAATCTACCTCATGAACAACACCGTTGCCATGATATTTTTCGTCTTTGGGATAGCTGTCCTCTATAAGAATCTGCATACCCTTAACCTGGATCAGCTGACTGTAAGGATGACCGAGGCCCAGTTTTCGGGGTCCTATGTGGCAGCCTATGCCCTCCTCCTCACGGGGATATGCTTTAAGTGTGCTTTGATGCCCATGTTTTCATGGCTTCCCAGAGCCCACGCTGCCAGCGGTGTTCCCACAGTGGTCTCGGCTATTCTGTCCAGCCTCTATATCAAGACGGGAATCTTTGTATTTATAAGGCTGAGAAGTATCTTTCTGCCCCTCATAGATATAGATGGCTACCTTCTGTGGATAACCCTGGCTACCTCCCTCCTGGGAGCGATCCTGGCTGTGAAGCAGAATAATATAAAGCTGATCCTGGCTTACTCCACCATCTCCCAGATAGGTCTTATTATGTCGGGGATACTCCTAGGAGGATATGTGAGCGAGGCAGGGGCTCTCTACCACCTTATAAATCACATAATCTTTAAGTCCACCCTCTTCCTCTGTGCCGGAATCTATATAAAACACTATGGTCACAAGGATATCAGAAGGATGTCCGGGGCCTTCAGGAGCCTGCCCCTGGTATCCACTGCCTGTATCTTTGCCCTTCTAGGGGTAACAGGAGCACCCCTCTTCAACGGGAGTGTTTCAAAGTACTTCATACAGCATGGGGCTAAGGGGACAGTGGCAGAGTATGTTATACTCCTTATAAATATGGGAACGATAGTCTACTTCTTCAGGTTCTTCAGGATGATGTGGGGAAGGGGAGAGGAATCCATGTCTGTAGAGGCAAGATGTCCCTTTAAGGGGGGAGCAGTTGCTATCCTGGGAGCCCTCTCCTTGGTGGGAGGAGTTTTTGCCCAGAGGATAATGGCGGTGGTCTTTGGATTTGATTATTCTATAGACCCAGGCCTCTATATCCAGAAGGGCTTCATCTACTTCATTACCCTCCTCCTCTGCTGGATATACTTCAGGCGGAGGGGGGATAGCGCAGAAAGGAATAGCGCCAT
Source organism: uncultured Fusobacteriaceae bacterium (assembly GCA_964430145.1). Classification (GTDB taxonomy): domain Bacteria; phylum Fusobacteriota; class Fusobacteriia; order Fusobacteriales; family Fusobacteriaceae; genus Propionigenium. The sequence continues at coordinate 4,109 of CAYSGC010000088.1, forward strand.
ATTCAGCAGAAGGTACTCCCCATCCTTTAACGGTATAAGTATGATGACCTGTATGTTTTTCATGGTCACCAGTGTGGCTATCCTTCTTGTAAACAGGGTTTAAGAGCTTAGTTTTAGTTATACTGTACAAAAAAATAAAAAAGTGTTGTATTTTCCCGTTAAAATACAACACTTTTTTTAATATCTGTAAACTATAAATTAACAAAGGCGTTGGATAGGTAGCTAGAGGAACCTATCCATATACCTCTGAAGAGCCTCTATATAGGTTGCGTGACTCCAAGTGAGAGGGGAAACGGAAAGGGGAGTCCCTGTATATGGGTTTACCTGCTCCGAGAGAACTCCGCTGGGAAGAGCTCTCTTCCCTACCCAATGGAGAAGCTCCAGGGCCCTCCCCTGATCTCCTATTTCGATGTAGTAGATGGTCAGCCAGAGGGTGGTTATAATCCACGGATTCCCTGGAATATCTGGAGAAGTTCGGTAGTAGGGATCATCTATATACCTGTAATGGAATCCACACTTCCCTGCTCTATGGGATTGCACTCCAGTACCCCGTCCACAGCATCCATATAGGTTCCCTCCAGGCCATTCTTCCCCTTGCTACCTATGGCAAACCTTTCTACTCCATGCTGGCCCTCATAGACCATATTTACAAGAAACCACCTGTCCCTCTTATAGTGGACTACACCCCTCTTGTCGGGCCTGTACATGGCAGTATCCCCTATCTCATTTCCCAGGATATCCAGGTCCAGGGTAAGGAAGATCCTTATATCGTGGTTAACCGAGGAGGTGTTCCTTACCCCTATCCTTTTTATAAGGATATTCTCATGGAAATCCACACAGTCGTTTATTTTAAGTTCTATTGGAACTCCTTCCCTTGAGAGGGATACATCTGTTACAAGGGATTCTGGAAGGTACCTCATATCCACACTCCACTTTTTATCCACCCAGTGAAAGGTCCCGTCTATCCATACTCCCATCATAGAAGAGTTTCCATTGGTATGGTTCTCCTCCCCCACATAGGGGTAGTAGAGTTCCCTCATATGGTAGTTTTCATCAAAGGCCACAAACATATTTCCATTCCCCACAGGGATATTTCTAGGCATGGGCATTCCCCCTTTAATAGATCTGTCTAAAAAACTTTACTGGGCTGAGGAATGTGGGAATACTACACTTAAAAAATTGTACAAATGAAAAAAAAGTAGTATATATTTAATTTAGCTATAAAAGTGAATATTAGTTTAATGAAAAAGAGTTAAAAAAAGGGGGAAGGGTTATGAGAGTAAGAAGAAGACCAAGCTTTGGGCTGGCAATGATACCAATTGTATTTCTGATAGTGTCTCTATCCTGCGGGGTACTCATCTACGGGGCTGATCCGCATATACCGCTTCTGGCAACAACAGTGGTTGCAGCAATTTTAGGTAAGTGTCTGGGGTACACCTGGGAGTATATGGAGAGGGGAATAATAGATACCATACTTCCGGCTATGCAGGCTATCCTTATACAGATGATAATAGGGGTTATTATAGGAACATGGATCCTCGGGGGAATAGTTCCCACAATGATCTATTATGGCCTTCAGATACTGTCACCTGGGATATTTCTCCCGGCCACAGCTCTCATCTGTGCAGTGGTGTCTCTGGCAACGGGAAGTGCATGGACAACAGCTGGAACGGTGGGGATAGCCCTTTTGGGAGTAGGACAGGGTCTGAATATAGACATGCCCCTGGTAGCCGGAGCCATAATCTCCGGGGCGTATTTTGGGGATAAGATGTCTCCCCTTTCAGATTCCACAAATCTGGCACCGGCAGTGACAGGGGTTAAGCTCTTTGATCATATATCCCATATGATCAAGACAACCAGCGTGAGTTTTGTCATAGCACTTATTCTCTACAGCATAATCGGGATGAGGTATGCTGGGAGAACACTCAATGTAGAGGGTATAGAGGCCCTTCTTACAGCTCTTCAGGGGCAGTTTACCATTACACCTATGCTCCTACTGCCGCCCCTCCTGGTTATCCTCATGGTGGCCCTTAAGGTCCCGGCTATACCGGGACTTCTGGGGGGAAGCATCCTGGGAGCTGTATTTGCTGTGATCTATCAGGGAGCGGGAATTGGAGAGATAATAGAGGCTGCTCACTATGGTTACCTCTCAGAGACAGGTTTTGGAGCTGTGGATAAGCTTCTCACAAGGGGAGGGCTGGATTCCATGATGTTTACAGTGTCCCTCATCCTGGTTGCCATGAGTTTTGGAGGTATTGTGGAGAGGATATGTGTTCTTGAGGTTATAGGAGAGAGGCTACTCAGATTTGCCAAGAGTACAGGATCCCTTGTGGCTACCACAGCTGCTACCTGTATCTTCTGCAACTTCACCATGTCCGATCAGTATCTGGCAATTGTTGTACCAGGAAGGATGTTTAAGGAGAAGTATGAGGAGGAGGGTCTCCATCTGAAGAACCTCTCAAGGGTATTGGAGGACACTGGAACCCTGACCTCCTCCCTTGTTCCATGGAGTACATGCGGGGCCTTTATGTATACAACCCTGGCAGTTCATCCCTTTGCCTATCTGCCCTTTGCATTTTTAAACCTTATAAATCCCATTGTGTCGGTAATCTATGGGTACTTGGGGATAACTATGGAAAGAACAGATGGCAAGAAAGTTAAGGATGCAAAGCTGGTTTAACAAAAGAGAGGTATTCCCAATGGGAATACCTCTCTTTTACTTATTTAGAAAACATAAAAAACTTTATAGAGCTGCTTTCAGGATATCTGTAACCACCTCAGGGGTAACATCTCCCCTCTCAGACAGCTTGGTCATACCGTGCTTAGTGAGGGATGCCACAACAGCCTCTATATCCTTCTCTCCCAGGTTGTGGTCGGATAACCTGGTCTTTATTCCCAGGGAGTGGAAGAACTCCTCGGTTCTCATGATAGCGGCATCTATCTTCTGATCTTCACTGCCGTCCCTTATATTCCATACTCTCTGGGCATACTGTACAAGCTTCTCCCTCTTCTGCTCCCTTCTAACCTTCCAGTTAGCAGGCTGAACCACAGCAAGGGTCTTGGCATGGTCGATACCATAGAGACCTGTGATCTCGTGTCCTATCATATGAGTAGCCCAGTCCTGGGGAACACCGGCTCCAATAAGTCCATTGAGGGCCATGGTAGCACACCATACAAGGTTTGCCCTTGCATCATAATCTGTTGGATCGTCCAGGGTCTTCTTTCCTATTTCTATAAGGGTCTGAAGTATTCCCTCGGCAGTTCTGTCCTGGAACCTGGCATCCACAGGATAGGTGATATACTGCTCCACAGTGTGGATGAAGGTATCAACTATACCATTGGCTACCTGGGTAGCTGGCAGGGTATATGTAAGCTCCGGGTCCAGTATGGAGAAGACCGGGAAGTTGAATGGGGTAAACACAGTGAGCTTATCCTCTCCGTTGCTAATAACAGCCCCGTTGTTCATCTCGGAACCTGTAGCCGGAAGGGTAACTACCGTCCCCAGGGGAAGGTTCTCCTCTCTGGTAGTTGGAACACCTCTGAAGCCAAAGGCAAGGATCTCCTCCTCCTTTCCTATAAACTCTTTTGTATTGGATGCCACTGCAATAAACTTAGTACCATCCATTACAGATCCCCCTCCCACAGCCAGAAGGAAGTCGATCTTCTTCTCTCTCACTACCTCTACAGCCTTCATAAGAGTTGCGAACTGAGGGTTTGGTTCTATTCCTCCAAATTCAAAGACCTCTCTTGCTGACTTAGCCAGCTCCTCCTTTACCCTGTCCAAGGTACCAAACCTTTTAACACTTCCTCCCCCGTAGGTGATCAGTACTCTGGCATCCTTGGGAACTACGCTGTCAAGCTTCCTCAACTGATCCTTACCAAATAATATATTTGTGGGGTTATAAAAATTAAAGTTTAACATCACTACCTCCTGAAATTTTAATTTAAATCTTTTACTTTCCTCTTTTACTTTCCTTTAGACTGAATTTGCGAATGCTCATCTAGCACTTATTGCAGCTCTCTGTATCGGAGCCCTTGATTATACAATTGCCCCTCTCCTCCTCATATATACGAACCTGCTTTAGGATATCTTCTTTCGTAAGAAGGAGTTCCTGGATCTTCTCATCTATTGTATCCACGTGATCCAGAAGGATATTTTTTCTCTCCTCTATAGTATTGGTCCCCCCCTTCTTCAGGGAGATATAGTACTTTATCTCCTTGAGGGACATACCGGTATCCTTAAGGTTTAAAAAGAACTCGATCCACATGAGGTCCTCCTGGGTATATACCCTGTTCCCCTTTTCATCCCGGGCGATCTCCCTTATGACCCCATTCTTCTCATAGTACCTCAGCTTTGATTTGGTAATTCTAAAGTGTTTAGCCACCTCATCTATATTCATCTCTTCACCTCGCTTTTAACTAATATAGTTATACACCTTAAACTATGGTTTAAGGCAAGGATTTTTTATTTTTTTCTCGATTACCGACAAAATCAATTGTTTTATAGGCAAAAGTTGATTAATATAGTATAGAAATTTGGTGGGATTGTTGTGTGGGTAAGTGATTGAAGGAGAGTGTTATGAAGAATTGTCTGTTTGATATGGTTTGCTACCACTGTGAAAACCTCGACCTTGTAGAGTGGGAGGATATTACCCTCTACTGCAATATTTGTCATAAGAAGGAGGCCCAGAACAAAAGGTGTCTCAGAGCAGGGGTTGAGTGCAATGAGTGTGAGTACTTTGTTGATCCCTCCTACTTTGAGGAGTACAAGGAGGAGTGTCTGGAAAAGATAAGGGGGAAGATAAAGCCTTTAGAGGAAAAGAAGTAATTTTATTCAGAGGGGGAGAGGTCTTCTGCTGCTGCTATTAAGGAGAGTGGACTACTCTCCTTTTTTAATGTAGGTGTAATGAATACAAAAAAAGTTTGATTTCTATATAACACCTGTAATATAATATCCTTATTCCTTAGTAAAAAGGTAAACAAAGGAGGAGATATTGTGATTAAGATTGGAAATGAAATATCCCTGGAAAAGAGGATTAGAGAGATACATGAGAGACACAGAAATCAGGTGGAGAAGCACGTATGGAACTTCTACGACTATATGCCCTGGGAGAGGGGGGGAGACAGGGAGAAGAGGATAGCCCTTCCCCAGCCCCTTGTAACGGCTATAGAGACCTCTATGCTTACGGAGCTGAACCTTCCCTGGTACACCACATACCTTTCAGATATGTTCAGGGAGGGACTAAACCCCCTGCAGGAGTTTATACACGACTGGGTGAGCGAGGAGGAGCAGCACTCCACTGCCCTTGAAACCTATCTGGTTTTAAATGGAAGTGTGGAAAACAACAAGCTGGCCAGCCTTAAGAAGGAGATGCTGGTTTCAGGATGGGATTCAACCCTGGCTCATCCGGTAGCAGTGATGGCCTATACCTCCATACAGGAGCTGGCAACTGTGGTCTTCTACAGGAATATTGCAGTCACTGCCAGAGGATATGATCCTACCCTGGAGAGGCTTCTTATTAGGCTTGCCAACGATGAGTCTCTTCACTACGCCTTCTACAACCAGGCTATAGAGGCCCACCTGGAGCTGGATCCAGACCTCATAGTATATATTGCCCCAGTGATAAAATCCTTTAAGATGCCCGGGGCTGTATTGAAGGATTTTGATGAGAGGATGAAGATAATAGAGGGGGCAGGGTATGGAGCCGATGAGTATCTGGACCAGGTACTGGAAAAGCTCCTTATCAGGTGGAAGATAGCAGCCCTTACTCCCAGAACTAAAGAGGGTAGAGCTGCACGGGAGGATATCCTTACCTATGTAGCCAAGCTCAAAAGGATAAATGCGAGGCTGAAGAGGAGGGGATAGTCTCAGGAGCTATTGAACTCCTGAGATGAACTTTTTCTGCCATATTTCTCTCCTAATAAAATTTCTGCCATAGTCAAATTAATTGAAAAGAAATGGAAACTTTCCTTGGTATAGTGTAGATAAGAAAGGAAGGATTGGAGGTAGGAGCTATGGATAAGAGGTATAGATGTCCCTTTGAGGCCCTTACAGATGTCATAGGGGGAAAGTGGAAGATGCATATCCTATGGAGGCTGAATATCCACGATTTTTTAGAGATGGATGAGATAGAGGAGGCAAGCTTCTGCCCATCCAGGGAGTTACTGGCAGAGCAGCTGAGGGAGCTGGAGAGGGATGGCTTTATTCAGAGGATAAGCTACCCAGAGATACCCCCAAGGGTGGAATACCACATTACCAGTGTGGGAAGAAGTCTGTGGCCTGTACTTTCAGCTATGCAGGAGTGGTCTATTGGCTATATGCAGGGACTGGGAATGGAGGTAGAGGAGGAGGTCTTAGAGGAGCTCAAGACCGTTAAGAAGGATCACAGGATACAGGAGCTGGCAGAGGATTTTGTAGAGGATAAGCTACCCCTAGATGACTATTTTAAGAATACATTTGAAAATTCCCAGGAATAGGAATATACTCTTACTATAAAAAGTGTTTAAGGGGGAGTTAAGATGATTTTACACCTGGTATTCTTTAAATTCAAGGATGAGGATAAGGAAGGTAACATGAAGAAGATGAAGAGGGACCTTGAAGCCCTGGAGATGGATGAAATTCTTAAGCTGGAGGTCGGTGTAAACTACAACGAGAGTGAGAGAGCATGGGACCTTTCCCTAATAACAGAGTTTGAGGATCAGGCTGCTCTGGATGCATACCAAAACTATCCTCCTCACGTGGCGATAAAGGAGTTTGCAGCTAGGGTTTGTGCTGAATCAGCTGTAGTGGACTACGAGAAATAAGAAGTAAGTAAATAGATGAATAAAGAAGGAGGCCCTAGGGCCTCCTTCTTTTCCTTCCCATGATTCTTATTACAGCCAGTGCCAGGATCTCTGTGGGGTCTACCAGGGAGATTTCTCCTTTAAAACTCCCGTTAAAGACCAGGGGAAGCTCACTGCATCCCAGGATAACTGTGTCTATACCCTTCTTCCTGAACCAAGCCAGGATCCTCTCTACCTCATCCCTATGCTCCTCTGGTTTATACCTCCCCCCCTTGACCCTGTATATAAGGTTATTGGTAACTTCCTTTATCTCCTCAGATGGCTGGACAACAAAGATATCATACTTTTTAAATGCCTTCTCATAGAGCCTGGCATGATATGTCCCCCTGGTGGCCAGAAGACCAACTCTCTCCCTTCCCATAACTGTTTTAGCTGTCTCCTCCACCATATTAATAAATTCCACCTTTAAGTTTCCCTTGATCTCATCATAGAAGTAGTGAGCTGTATTGCAGGGCATCACTATCACCTCAGCCCCCATCCTCTCAAGCTGCAGAGCTGTGTCCACTAGATCCTCCAGAGGACTTTCCCCACTACCGGTAAGGTATTCCGTCCTATCAGGGATTGTGCAACGACTTTCTGTAAGTGTATGGATGTGATCCCTGTCCGAGGCAGCCTCTGTATTAACAACTACCTTCCTCAAAAAATCAACGGTGGCCATAGGTCCCATTCCTCCCATAACTCCCAGTATATTCATAGCTTCCCTCC
>CAYSGC010000089.1:0-11629 GCA_964430145.1 uncultured Fusobacteriaceae bacterium
CCTGTATAATGGATGAGGATATGTTTACCTACTTTAATCAGACAAGGTTTGACCTGAAGCTTGAAAAGATAAGGAACCTGGGACACTTTCCCCTGTGCTTTGCCTTTCAAAACGGGAGGAGCCTCCTGGTAAGCATAGTGAAGAAGGCAGAGAACCATCTGATCAACTATTCAGAGGTAAAGTCCAAGTTTCTGGAGGAGAGGCTTCTTATAAAGGCAGCAAAAGCCATAGAATATAGGCGCAAGAGAAAGCTTATCAGGGAGCTCATGCTTCTTCTTGTTGGGTCGGTGGGGATGACGGTTCTTATAAACAGGTACTCATGGAACAGGAAGCTCCATAAACTGGCATACTTCGATCAGCTTACAGCAGCTCTAAACAGGACAAGCTTTGCAGAGGAGCTGGATAAGCTAGACTTTCAGGGGGAGCATGGAGTGGGGATGTACATAGATCTCAATGGGTTTAAGAAGATAAATGACAAGTATGGCCACCACACAGGGGATCTCATCCTCAAGGAGACAGTTGAAAGGCTTCACAGGCTTTTTAAGAGAAGAGAGGTTTTTAGGCTGGCAGGGGATGAATTTTTTGTCCTTCAAAAAGAGGGAACCCTTGAAGGGTGCATGGAGCTGGCTCAAAGGGCGGTAGTGGACCTTGGGAAGCCTATAAACCTACTGGATACCCGGATAGGAATGGGAGTAAGTATTGGTATGTGTGAAGTGAACAGCGGGGTCAGGGATTCCCAGGAATTTATACACTGGGCGGATGTGGCGATGTATTCTGCAAAAAAGAGCGGAGAACACTCCATCGTAGTCGCCACAGAGGAGCTGGTACGGGAGTTTGACAGTCAAAAGGAGCTCATGGATGACCTTAAGAGAGCTCTTATAAAGGAGGAGATAGTACCCTACTTCCAGCCCAAGGTAGATCTAAGGAACGGAAGGATCACCGGGTTAGAAGCTCTGGCAAGGTGGAAGCACAGAGAGAGGGGATTCATATCTCCAGGAGTCTTTATTCCCATGGCAGAGGAGATGGGCCTTGTATCCAAGGTGGATTTCATAATCGCCGAGGCCACCATAAAGGCTCTGAAAAAATGGATATCCCAGGGAGTGGTAGGTGAAAACTTCAAGGCCTCATTTAATATCTCAGTGAGAACCTTTGAGGATATGGACGTCTCTGAAAAGCTGAAGTTTCTCCTTGAAAAACATGGAGTTTCAGGGGAAGCTGTAGAGGTTGAGGTAACTGAAAGTGTCTTTATAAATAAGATAAACAAGGTCATGGGAGAGTTGAGCTGTCTGAAGGAGAAGCTGGGAATGACAGTTGCTCTAGATGACTTCACAGCAGGGCACTCATCCCTGAGAGAGCTGGGGAAGCTCTCCATAGACACCCTCAAGTTTGACAGGGGACTCCTTATGGCCATAAAGGAGAATGCTGAGAGGGGAAGAATAATATACAGCAACCTAATAAACCTCTGCAATGATATGGGCTATAACTCCGTTGCTGAGGGAATAGAGGATGCATGGGAGAGGGACTTCCTGAGAGGGGAGGGGGTAAGCCACGGCCAGGGATACTACTTTGGAAGACCCATGCCAGAGGAGTCCTTTGGGGAGCTGCTCTCTGAAGAAAGCAGGGGCTAGAGGAGTCTTTGCCATATAAGGTGAAGGAAAGCCACACTTTGTCGTGGCTTTTTTTCTTGGACAGACTTCCTTAATGGGGTATATTCTTCTAGAAAGGAGGGATTTTATGGAGGAATGCGTGTTTTGTAGGATTATTAAGGGAGAGCACCGGGCAACAATCGTCTATGAGGATGATCTGGTTGTAGCCTTTATGGATATAGATCCAATCAGCAGGGGGCACCTGCTAATTGTTACAAGGGAGCACCGGGGAGACCTGGATGAACTGACCTCAGAGGAAGCCAGAAGGGTAATGGAGGTATCTAAAAGGCTGTTGCAGGTTCTGAAGAAGAGATATAAGCCCCTGGGGTACAGTATCATGCAAAATGGAGGAGAGTTCAATGATATAGGTCACTACCACATGCATCTCTTTCCCAGGTATGCTGCTGGGGACTTCGGATGGGTATCCAAGGAGGTAGAGGATCATAATATAGAGGAAGATGGAAGGGAGATAGCTGTGGAGTTAGACGTCCTTGAGAGTAAAGGATGCAGGGAGGTAGAGGAATGGATGAGATAAGAGCTCCCAGAGGTGAGGAGGCAGAGCTGCTGGCAACCTTCTTTAAAAGGGTAATAGAGGATACTATAGAGAAGGAGAAGATCGAGTTGGCCTACTTCATGGAGAAGGAGGTAGGGGATAAGATGGAGCTCTTGGGGAAGTATCTCACCTGTGAGGATGAAAAAAGGATATTTTTGGTGGCCTGGTACAGGGGAAGGATAGTAGGGACGATCTCCTATGCTCCCTGTAATGAATCGGTTGTGGAGATTCTTGGGAAGGAGCTGAAGGATGCCGGGGAGATAGGAACAGTTTATGTGGATCCAGAGTATCAGAGGAGGGGCATAGGGAGTGCTTTATTCAGTGCCATATGTGTGGAGCTTGTGGAGAGGGGGATAAAAAGTTTCTACTTGGACAGCGGATACAGAAGGGCTCAGAAGTACTGGAGGGAGAAGCTGGGGGACCCAATGAGAGTAGTCAAGGACTACTGGGATAAGGGAGCTGACCACATGATATGGTATAAAAAAATCGGATGATCTACCTCTCAGGGAAGACTTTAATTTGTCTTCTCTTTTTTTTGTGATATACTAAAGTGTATCTAATATAAGGGGTTATATAAGATTAAAAAGAAGGGTGGCTTTCTGAAAGCCATTAAATCGGGGGCAGATAGATGGGAGATTATGGAGAGGTGGCTGTTGAGGTCACCAAAAGAATTAGCGGGAAGGAAAGGTTTGATATCTACAGGATGTGGGAGAGGATAGTAAGGGAGAATTTTAAGACGGAGTCCCATATAAGAAACACTAGTCCCAGGGGAGTATACTTAGGCCTCTGTGAGAGCGGCCTAATTGTAGGAATAGATGCAGGAAGGTACAGTAAAAAATGTCTGAAGCAGAGCAAGGATTACGCCCTGAGAGCTGTGGAGCTTCTAAAAAGGGATGCTATCTACAGGGGGATGAGTCCCGGAGAGCTCTGGAGGGAAGTGGAAAAAACAGGAAAGAACCACAACCATCAGATGGATGTAGTGACAGCTCTTTGGAGAGCGGGGATGATTGTTTAAAACCTTATTCTTTGAAGGTGAAGATATTGAAAGAACGATGTTTAGTCACAGCTTGTGCTGTGGCTTTTTTTTATTATTTAGGAAAGTATAGAATTATAGATTATTGTCATCGAAACCCCCATTTAATAAGATTAGAAAGGTGGAAAGAGTCACGATACTTTTTTATTTTTAGATATGGGGTGAAGGGAGGAAAGTAGTAAAAAATCAGAAAATACTAAATAAGGGATAGAAGGGGTGAGTGAAATGGTTAGTTATAGCAGCTTTCACAAGAAGAGTCTGATATTTATTTCGATATTCTTTCTAACATTTTTGATGATGACGGTATTTCTAGTTGTAAACCACAGAAAAATTACAAGAACTCAGATTATAGATCTTCAGATGATCGTTCTTCAAAACCTGAATAAAAACTATATATCTGCAGAGATAAGTGAAATGGAAAAAAACTTCGATCACCTCTACTCTCTTCTTGATTTTAAAAGGGTAGAGGAGGGAAGAGTAGAGGAGTATTACAGCCTTTGGGAGGAGTATCTAAGCTTAAACAGAGACATAAGTCATATCTATCTGGGAAAACCTGAAAATGAGATATATGTAAGACCAGAGTGGAAGCCAAAGAAGGGGTTCTACCTGATGAATCGCCCCTGGTACAGGAGTGCTCTTGAAAATCCAGGGGAAAACAACTGGAACCTCTATGCAGACCACAACGATCTGTCCATACGACTTTCTATTTCAAGGACAATCCCCCTTGAAGGGGGAAAAAAAGCTGTGATGGGGATGGATCTGGGGCGGGATAAGATTTCAAACTACCTTTCCAATATAATAGAAAGCTCCTCTGTAGAGGAAACATTCATTTTTAACGGTACTACCAGTATACACGGAAGAGAAAGGAAATCTCTTTCAGGAGATTTTTTAAGGCTGGTAAGGGACAGCAGAATGAAGGGGAAGAAGGGACACTTTAAGTATGGTGAGTGGTATGTACTCTATGACACAATTACTCCAACTATGTGGAAGCTGGTGAGGGTATTAAACTACAATGAGATGAACAGGGAGCTGAATTCCTACTTAAAGGTAACCTATATAATGCATCTTTTTGAGATCCTGGTTGGGATGGTACTTATAATTATTTTTCTTAAGAGGGTCAACGACACTAACTTTAAGGTGGAGGAGGTCCTGATATCTCTTAGAGAGAGGATGGAACCTATAGATTTTAATGAGTATCCTCTGGAATACCATGACATTCTAAGGGAGATAGAAAAAACTTCCGAGCATCTGAATGAGGTCCGGCAGGATGCCATCTTCGATAAACTTACCTCCCTCTATAACAGGAGTTCCTTCGAGAAGGAGGGGGAAGTCCTGAAGAAAACCACTCTCAAATACAGGATAATGTTTCTTGACCTGGATAACTTTAAGAGTATAAATGACACCTTCGGTCACCAGGTGGGGGATTGTGTTTTGAAGAGAGTAGGAGAGGTTATAAGGGAGAGTATAGGAAGAAGTGAGAGGGCTTTCAGGTATGGAGGAGAGGAGTTTGTAGTAGTAAGTTTTCAGGACGAGGTTAAAGTTATTGAGATGGCTGAAAGGATCAGAAGCAGGGTGGAAAACCTAAGTTGGAGGGAGGGGTTTAAGAGTACTATTAGTATAGGGATGGCAGGTTCAGGGAAGGACACTCTGGAGGAGACCCTTATAAAAGCAGATAAACTTCTCTATGAAGCAAAGGCTCAGGGTAAAAATCAGGTGAAGTGGGATTGTTCTATGGGATAAATGGTCAATAAATATTTTTAAGCCAGGATATTTTCCTGGCTTTTTCTCTTTAAAAAAAGGAATTGATGAAAAAAATTAAAAGTAATTAAGAGGTAAGGGGAAGGGAAGAGCGATGATAAGAATTAAATAGGAAGGGGTGAGTAGAATGACTATAGAGGCAGCAAGGGAGGTTAAGACCTCTACTTTGAGCAGCAAGCAAAAAAGGAAGATCAGCCGGATGGAGGAGAAGATAAGGTCTCTTATAGAGGAGAGGCGAGTACACGAGCAGAAGGAGATGAAGTTAAACTTTAAGGTGAAAAAGATATCCAAGGAAAGGGAGCTCCTTTTGGGAAAGATAGGGGAAAAGGATAGTGAAGCTAGGGAGCTTAACCTTAACAGGGATAGCTGTGGGGAAAAACTCCTTGAAAATGACAAGCCCCTGAAAAAGTTTATAGCAGCCTTTACCTTTAAATCCAGGGAGCTGGAGGAGGTAAATGATAAGTTAAAGAGGGAGATATTCGAGATAGAAAAAAAAGTGGAGAAGATATCCCTCTTTATAGATAAACACAAAAAGAAGGAGGAGAAGCTCACAAGGGAGATAGATGAAATATCCAAGGAACTGGAATTAATTGTGACAGAGAGAAAAGAGGTAGAGGGAAACCTTGAGGAGGCAGAGAAGCTTCTAAGGGAGATAGCTGCATATTGAGGGGAGGACAGGAATTTGAACATACTTTATTGGCACGGATACCTGCTTAGGGGAAGCGGAAGCAATATATATGCTCTGAATGTGGTGAAGGATTTTGCCAGGAATAACAATGTATTTCTCTTCTCACAGGAGAGAAGGGACCTGAAGGATTTCGATGAACACTGGATATACAGGAGGGATATGACCCTTGAGAGGAAGGTACTGGGGAAAAGGAATAGGAATAAGCTTATCAATGTAAATCCCTATGTGGGAGACCTTCTTCCTGTATTTGTAAGGGACACCTATGAGGATTTTCAGGTGAAGACCTTTGTGGATCTCACAGATGAAGAGCTGGAGGAGTATATAGAATTAAATGTTTCCGTCCTCAAGAATTTTGTGAAGGAGAATGAGATAGATATTATCTACTGCAACCACCTGGCTATCTCCCCCTATATAGTGAGGAGGGCGACAGAGGAAAATAAGATCCCCTATGTTGTTGTGGGACATGGAAGCTCCTTAAACTATACCATAGCAAGGGATGAAAGGTATAAAAAGCTCTCATCTGAGGGATTGAAAAACTGCAGAAGGATAGTTTTTCAGAGCGATTACTTTTTCCAGAGAACCTTAGAGGTATATGGAGAGGAGATAAAAGAGTTAATTAGGGAAAGGGGGACAATAATCCCCTGCGGAATAAATAAGGAGGTGTTTGGCAGAGTCCTTACCAGGGAGGAGATGCTGTCAGCCATAGAGAGCGAAGCTATGGGAGGCTACTCTAAAAGGGACAGTATCTACTTTAGAGAGCTGGGCCAGGAAGGGAAGGATATAGGAAGAATTTCAGAGGAGATAAGAAGGAGAGCTGCCAAGGTGGAGGGTTACTCCTCTACAGACTCGGATCTCCATTTGAAGATAGGTTCACTAGATGCCAAACCTGTAATCTCCTTTGTAGGAAGGTTCATCTTTTCCAAGGGGCCCCACCTGTTCCTCATGACCCTTCCCTATATATTTAACAGGTATCCTGATGCGAGGATATTTATTATCGGGTCAGGCAAGTTAAGGGGTGCTTTAGAGGTAATACTGGGAGCTTTAAAGAGCAGAAATCTTTCATTTTTACTGAATTTTTCCCAGGAGGGACACGAGATGGAGGAGGGAACAACCTTTGGTGAACTCAGCTACTTTAAGAGATTTATAGAGGAGCTTATAGAGGAGAAGAGGATGGAGGAGTACCTAACTATGGCAGCTGCCATGGATACAGAAAGGGTGACCTTTACAGGAAATCTCTCCCATAACCTACTGCCGACGATGATGTCTCATTCGGACCTTCTTGTGGTTCCCTCTATATTTCCAGAAGCTTTCGGTATGATTGCCCTAGAGGGGATGTATATGGGAAATATTCCTGTAACCTTTGATCATTCGGGACTTTCAGAGGTAGTTCCCTTCCCTGAAAATAAGGTTTCCTTTGACGGGAGAGCTGTGGCTAACCTCGCAGAGAAGATCCTTAAAAACTGTGATGAAAAGATATCCCAGGAAAATAAAAAATTCTTTAAAAATTATGCAGAAAACTTCTCCTATGAGAAGATCTGTAAGGAACTTATAAGGATATCCAGATAGGTTTATGGAAAAGCAGGTAGGTTTCTATCTGCTTTTTTATTGTTAAGGGAAGTATAGAATTTATAAAAAATTACGTTAAGCAATAAGTGTTTCTACCGATTACCAGGATGGAACGTCACGTTGCTTTTTATGAGATAAGTCCCTAAGTTTAGTAGTTGTACATGGACTTATTCTTTAAAAAATCCTCCTTCAGGACCTTGGAGTAGAACATCTTCATCTCAGCTTCCTTATCCTTACATATTTCTTCAGTGGCTCTATCCTCACTTATACTGTAGACCACACCACTTTCAAGGCATCTTATCTCACACTTAAACAGGTCGACTTCATATTTCCTCTTCATACTACAACTCCTGACATTTTGAGTATTAATGAACTTTAAATTCATTGGTATTCTGATTATAAATGAACGAATTGTATTGTAACATATCGTTCACTGAAAATCAAAGGATTTAAATCGAAGTTGTAATATATACAAGGGGTTGGAGATAGATGAAGAAAAGATAAATAGGTAAATTAAAATTCTTATACAACATAAAAAATCTAAAGTTTTTTTTTGGAAGGCTGAAAATTTATGTGGGTATATCTTGGAGAGGAAGCAAACTTTAAAAAGGTCAGGTTTAACGAGAGGGACCTGTTAGTTACAGAAATACTGAAAACTTCTTATAATTAAGGAAAAAAAGAAGACCCAATTAGGCCTCCTTTATTTCCTTAACTCTTCCCACCTGGCCATCTTCGAGTCTTACCTTGATACCGTGGGGGTGGAACTTACTCTTAGTAAGGATGTCCCTTACAACTCCACAAGTAAGTTTTCCACTTCTCTGATCCTGCTTTAGTACGATAGCCACCTCTATACCAGGCTTTATATTGTCTCTATTTCTTCCGTCCATACGCTACTCCCTGTTACTTTATTTAAAATAAGTTTATCACAGAAGGAGGGGATTCCCAAGAACTATTGGAGCAAAGGATAAAAAGTATAAAAAAATCATTGATATTTTATAAAAGGTGGGGTATAAATCTATTAATTAAATATCTTGATAGAGGTTGCATTGAAGATGAATATCCCAGGGGAGGCTGCCAGCCACAGATACTGGGAGAAAGGCTTTGATGCCGAAGGATGCTCTCGCGGCAAGGGAGTGTTGCTGGGAGTGTGGTGAAGAGCTACACTACTGTCACTATTGTTTTGGTGGAGAGCTATCTGAAGGAAGTTTCATTCAGATAGTGACCTTATTCAGAGAATGAAAGCCTGCAGGTAGCTGCTGGCTTTTTTTATTGCTTTTGAATAGGGAGGTAGTTATGAAGTTTGAAAAATACCATGGTTTAGGAAATGATTTTATTGTTGTATCTCATGAAGATGTAGCAGGGGAGGACCTTTCTCAGCTGGCTCTTACCGTATGTAATAGAAAAACAGGGATTGGGGCAGATGGCTTTATAGTATCCTCTATGAGGGGAGAGATTCCAGAGATGATATTTTATAATGCCGATGGAAGTTATGATACCATGTGTGGTAATGGATTTAGGTGTCTCTGTCTCTACCTTAAGAACAATGACCTTATAAAGGATAAAAAGTTTTCCATAAAAACAGGGGCTGGAGTTCTAGATGCTGAAGTTGTAGGAGAAAATCCCTTCCTGGTTAAGGTTGCTCTGGGAAGAGCTGAATATACCCATCCTACCATAGGGGAGGAGCTCATAGACAGGGAGGTAGAGGTGGAAGGAAGAAGGTTTAACCTCAGTGCTGCCTTTGTGGGAACTCCCCATGCAGTGGTCTTCTCAGATGATCTCAGCGATGAGTTTATAGATAAGTACGGATCCCTCATCAATGAGCTTCCCTACTTTCCAGAGGGAACCAGCGTAAACTTCTGCAGAGTAGAGGGGGAGAATGTTATAAGGATAGTAACCTGGGAAAGGGGAGTGGGAAGGACTATGGCCTGTGGAACGGGAAGCTGTGCCTCTGCAACCATAGGAAAGAAACTGGGAAAGGTCTCAGGAGAAAGCATAGTAGTAAAGCATGCCCTTGGAGATCTTATAATAGAGACGGGGGAGGATATATATATGACCGGAGGGGGAGTGAAGGTAGCCTCGGGATACTTTGGGTAGGAAGACAGCTTAGGCTGTCTTTTTTTTTCGAGATACGCAAGATGTCATAAAAATATTAACTTAGATGGTGTAGAATAGATGGTAAGAGTATATCTTTCAGATACCAGAAGAGATTAATCGCAGTCAGATCCTTCCCTTGCTAATTAAAGCACTGCTATATGGCTTACCTTGACTTTACCCTGGGATATTATGCTACTATTTATAGTAGAAAAGAGATACAGATGGTAGTCAAAAGTAGTCTGAGGGATAGTATCAAGGCTGCTCGGAGTTGACCGGTGGAAGAGGAATGTGCGGGAAGATGTTATATTTAATGATAAAAAAGTTTTTTAGAGGTTCCCAGATCAAGAAAAAGGGGACTTATGCAATTGTTGATTGGTTAGTTGCTTTACAGAGGTGAGTAGAATGAAAGGGATATTTGGTGCAATTATATTACTTCTTGTTGTAACAGGGTGTACAGGAACTCAACAAAGGGAAGATCTGGATGGTAAGGGGAACTATGAAAAGGAAAGATATCTGACCTATGAGGATGACAGGGTAAGGGTAAGGGGTGAGAGATCTTCATTAAAGATTTTTTCTAAGGATGAGGTTCTTCCCTACATAGCAGAGGGAGAATCAGGAGAAAATCATATAGGTCTTGAGATAAAAAGACATAAACTTGGAGGGAAGGGTTCTCTCAAGCTTATGACCATTATAGCTGATGAGGATGAGTATACCTACTATCTTCTCTTTGAAAGATCCCATATTGTAAAAAGGGATAGCGGAGAGGTAGTAGAGGAGTTTGATATAGAGATAGATGAGAGATTGCTGGAAAGACTTTCCTCAGCTAGGGAGATCAGGGTTAAGTTCACAGACTACAAGGGTGAAAGAAACACTGTGGTTGTGAACAAGAAGAGAAGGATCTCCTATAGGTTGATCTATGAGGAGTATCTAAAGAAAAAAGGAGCTTAAAAAGCTCCTTTTTTAGTTAAACACATCACCAGGATCCACCATATTTTTCCAAGAGTTAACATTTCTTATGTATGAATAAAGATATTCATCAGTTTTGGAGTTTTCCAAAACAACGATATACCTATCATCCGAGGCTACTGTAGCACCCTCTCCATAGTTATATGAGGCATCTTCAGTTTTTGGATTGGAAACTATATTTCCATTTTCATCATAAACATAAAACTTATCCCATTCTCTTCTGTCTCTATCACTGGGAGTGATCATAGACTTTCCACTTTCTACCCACTTTGTATCAAAGCCAATTTTCTCTAGCTTTTCTAAGTTGGTATTATACCTATCTATAAAATCTCCCCAGTCTCCTGGTCCACTGGGAACATCGGGGTTACCTTGATTTTCTCCTCCACCATCATCGATATTTTCCTCCTGCCATATCTCGGTTTCAGAATTCCCAGTATAGTTTCCGTCTATGAGGTTAGCGTAGATCTCTCCTCTCTCCTCTATATAGAGCCATCCTCCTTCGTTGCTCCTCTGGGCTATCACCCTGTTACTTTCAGCGAGAGGGGTACCCTTCTCTCCTCCAGCTTTCACAGTTCCTGCAGGGGTAGTGGGAATAACAGACTTTGAGTAGAACTCTACAAACTTTTCAGATAGATCTCCTTCAGGTGAGATATCCCATCCGCTATCACTCCTGCTGAGTGCATCAACCTCTTCATAGGCGGGATAGTTGTCGGTCTTGGCATAGAACATTCCGATGGCTGTTCTCAGATTTGCGAGGTTTCCCTGTACCTGGGCTACCCTGGCACTGTCGGTAATATCTGCAAACCGGGGCAGGGTAATGGCAGTTAATATTCCAATGATAGCAACGACTACCATCAATTCAATTAAAGTAAAAGCTTTTTTCATAACTCCTCCATCATGGATAAAAATAGTATATATCTGATTATTATAGTGAAGATATGTTTTTTAGTCAACAGCTAAGGAAATGTTATGGATATCGATCTACAAGAGGAGATATATATACCCTGTAGATAGAAGGTTCACTTCTCTCTAAGCCTTGAAAATTATGGTTTAGATGCTGATTGTGTTTAAGGATAAATCCATTAAATAATTGGAAGAAAGATCATATAAAAGAAGTATAATCTCCAAAAAATATATAAAGTAAGCCTGTTTTTAGACGCTTAAAACGCTTATAGATCAGGTTGGAGATAAATGGGACTTCCTTAACACTAAAATAGTATCAAAATGAAAATAATGCTAAAAAATCAAACTTTTTTTAGTTTACATTCTTGAAAAAGAGTTATATAATCCTCTCGTAACAAGGAAGTGGGAGTATTTAATTATTA
>CAYSGC010000090.1:0-11531 GCA_964430145.1 uncultured Fusobacteriaceae bacterium
CTATGCCTAAAAAATACGGGTTTTTAATTCTATACTTTCCTTAACAATAAAAAAGGCCCTATTAGGGCCCTTGAATTACTACCTATATTTGACTTTCTCCAAAAATCTGATTTATTACCTCTGTATCCTCCTTGGAAAGCTTCTGTGAAAAGTAGTTGTAGTTCCCTATTCTTCCCTTCAGGCTGATACCTTTATTTTCCTCTATCATTTCCTTAAACTTCTCCAGCTGTTCTCCTGCAAGGATAAACTCTCCCTCTACAGCTCTGATCCTTAAAATATCTTCTCCGTCAAAAATAAGAAGTCTCTCGATATCTCCCTCTACCTTTAGTGCTATATCTATAAGTAACCTGTCATCATTAAGAGACTTAAATACTATCTCGCTCTCGATTTCAGGTATAGTCACCTGACATACCTCACCATTACTCACAAAAACTGCATTGCTTCTGACTAATTTTTCCTGCTCCCCACTTCTCTTGTCGCTGCTACTGCAGGCTGTGAAAAGAAGCGATAACAACAATAGAATAAAGTATCTCTTTCTCATAAACCATCCCCTCTCTTACCTAGTTTATACTTAGAAGAATTATACACTTTTATTCTCTTTTCTTCAAATTAAAAATAACCTTAAAAAGGGAGGCTGCACCGAGCTTCCTCCCTTTAACCATTTAATTAGGTTTTTAATTTGAAACAAAAATACTCTTTTAATATGCAAAATCCGATATAAATATCACTGAACTCCTGTTCTTAACAGGATAAGTTTCACTTTCTATCACCATTGGTCGTTCTAAAAAGTCATCCTTTCTTCCAGTGTCGACTATTCTGTACCACTTCTTCCCTTTGATCCGTGGAAGCTGAAACTCAAGGTCCTTATGGTAGGAATTTAAGATTACATATATGTCATTATCCTTTTCAGCTCCCTCTATTACATCACTGCCGTCTATTAAGAAAGCTAATGTTTTTGAGTTCTTGGACCAGTCTGGCTTATTAACCTCTACACCATGCCAGCTTATATCTGTAAACCCGTTCCCGTCTATGTCCTTGTCTGTGAAGAAGTGACTCCTCTTAAGGGCCGGATGGATCTTCCTGAACTTAATCATATTTCTGGTAAAGTTATATATATCTTGATTCTCCTCCAGCTTGGACCAGTCCAGCCAGTTGAGCTCATTGTCCTGGCAGTATGCGTTGTTGTTTCCCTCCTGGGTCTTCCCCATCTCATCTCCCATGAGAATCATGGGAACCCCTTGGGAAAGCATCAGTATAACCATAAAGTTTTTTATCTGCCTCTTTCTTAGCGCTATTATTCTCTTATCTGTGGTCTTTCCCTCTACACCGTGGTTCCATGAGTTGTTGTGGGTCTCTCCGTCTCTGTTGTGCTCCCCGTTTGCATGGTTATGCTTCTCATTGTAGGAAACAAGATCCATCATTGTAAAGCCGTCGTGAGCAGTTATAAAGTTTATACTGTGGTATGGTTTACGGCCATACTTTCCAAAGAGGTCGGGACTTCCAACTATCCTTGTTGCCAGGTCGCTTACCTGCCCCTTATCCCCCTTAACAAACTTTCTCACCGTATCCCTAAACTTTCCATTCCACTCAGCCCATCCGCACGGGAACTCTCCTAGGAAATATCCCCCTGCTGCATCCCAACCCTCAGCTATGAGCTTCGCCCCGGATAAGACAGAATCGTCAGCGATATCCTTTAGAAGGGACATATCTCCTACCCACCTTCCCTCGGAATCCCTTCCCAGGATAGCAGCCAGGTCAAATCTGAAACCATCTACGTTCATCTGACCATACCAGTATCTGAGGCAGTCTAAGACAAGCTCCTTCACAACAGCATGACTGCAGTTCAGGGTATTACCTGTACCAGAGTAGTTGGCATAGTACATCTTTATATCCTCAAGCATATAGTAGATGGTATTGTCCAGTCCCTTAAAGGAGATCACCGGTCCCGCTTCATTCCCCTCTCCTGTGTGGTTGAATACCACATCCAGGATAACCTCAATGTCTGCTTCATGAAGGGCCCTTACAAGCTCTCTGAACTGTATTACCTGTTGCCCTACTATGGCTCCCACAGCCTTATCTCCAGATATAAAATTAGCCGTAGGGGCATAGAAGCCTATTGGGTTGTATCCCCATACATTTTTCAGCTTCTCCCCTGTAAAGGGGTTCATTCCCACAATGTCATTTTCATCAAATTCAAATACAGGAAGAAGTTCTACTGCAGTAACTCCCAGCTCTTTGAGGTAGTCTATCTTCTCAACGACACCCCTGTAGGTACCCTTATTTTCCACTCCAGAGTTCTTATTCATAGTAAAGAGCCTTACGTGCATCTCATATATTATAGTGTCCTTAAATTCCCTTTTGGGCCTCAGGACACCATCCCAGTGAAACTGACTGGAATCCACTATAAGACCCTTACGGGTTGATCCAAGGCAGTCCTCCTTGGGTGTGATACTCTTTGCATAGGGATCTATAAGAAGCCTTCTGTTATCAAATCTGTGCCCCAGCTCCAGATCAAAGGGACCGCTTGCCCTCCACCCGTAGTAGTATCCCGCTGTAAGACCCTCTATATATATGTGCCAGGTATCCCCTGTTTTATTCTTCTTGTCATCCAGTTCATATCTATAGAGCGGTTTGCAATCATTTGCTTCCTTATATATCTCAAGAGTCATCTTCTCTGCATTTCTTGAGAAGATTCCAAAGTTGACCCCGTTCCCCAATACAATTGCACCCTTAAAGTATAAGCCCGGCAGGACTCTTAATTCACCATTCATTTTAATACACCTCCATTTCCCTATAAAGTCTTACAAAATAACGAGGAAAAATCCTTCTTTAGGGAAAATAGATTCAGGCGTTTAACTTAAAAGGGCAGCCCAAGCTGCCCTCTTACACTAATAATAGTCTTCCTCTCTATATGGAGGTTTTACCTCATTGGGATACCCCAGGGTTATCACACAGAGAACCCTTCTTTCTTCCTCTATGCCCAGGATCTCCCTGACCCTGACTTCAGCATCTCCTCCCTCAGGTGTAAACCTCCCCCTGAACTGTACCCAGCAGGATCCCAGTCCCTGGTCGTGGGCCTCAAGCTGCATAAAGGTAGAGGCAATTGAGCAGTCCTCTATCCAGGTATCCGATTTCTCCTCATCTCCCACAACTACAATTCCAAGGGGAGCATCCTTTACAAAGAGTCCACCCTTGGGCTTCACCTGGGAAAGCTTGAGCATTGTATCCCTGTCCTCTGCCACTATGAATTCCCATGGTTTTTTATTCTTTCCGCTGGGAGCCATCCTTCCAGCTGCCAGCACCTTTTTTATCTTCTCTTCCTCTACCGCCTTTTCTTTATACTTTCTTATACTTCTTCTCTCCATGAGAGCTTTCATCATCTTCCTCCTCCACCAGTTTTTAACTATTTTACTCCATTATCCTTCCTTTGAAAACCCCTATTGTGAAAGAAGAAGTTTTGCCACGAGCTTGTATTCAGATCCGTGGTTGGTGAGGTCACTTCTTATGAGAAGTATCTCCTTAACCAGAAACTTATACTCCCCTCCCTCTCCGCTCATCTGATCTATCCGCTCCTTTATAGCCTCTGTGACACTCCTGCTTCGCACAGCTCCCCTGGCAAGGGTCAGGTGGGGTTCATAGGGCCTCCTGTCTTTGCTTTCAAGGGCTTCTCCGCTCCTCTCAGTGAGGTACTGGTGGATCTCTTTGAGCTCCTCTCTCCCCAGGCCCACATCCTTATATATAACCTTTACAGCTCCCCTCTTATCGTAGAAAGCCCCCATCCCCTTGAGGGTCATATAGAACTTGGGGAAGGTGTTCTTTTCTATGGCATTTGCCAGAAGCTCCACATTCTTAGCCTCTACCTCTCCTAAGAATAAAAGGGTTATATGGTAGTGGTGTATAGATACTAGCTTTACAGGAAGGTCCTCAAACTTCTTAACCTCCCTCCATACATTTCTCTTTATATCCTCTGGTATTTCCACTGCATAAAATAGTCTCATATGACCACCTCTTAATTACATTTTACCCCCTTCCAGAAGAATTCCTTTTCCCGAACCTGCTATGGATGAGTCTTTTTCCATATCCCCCTTGACTTAGATTATATAACTATTGTAATATATCTACTAATACCTGTTGTACGTTTTTTAAGTATTGATGTTTCATTTTTTTGAACTAGGGGGAAATGATATGAGGGAACATTCTAATTGCGGAATTGGTGTAGTAGCCAGTATCGATAACCTGGCTGAACACCAGATTATCCGGGACGGTCTTAAGATGTTAAAGAGGCTGGAACACAGGGGAGGAACCCTGAGAGACGGAAGCGGAGACGGAGCAGGAATGATGCTCCAGATTCCAAGGGAGTTTTTTAAAAGAGTAGCAGGAGCGGAGGGGGAATACTACGTAGCTATGACCTTTCTCCCCCAGGAGGAGGGAAGAAGAAGGTTCTGTGAGGAGATAATACACACGGAAATAGAGGAAGCAGGCCTTAACCTTCTGGGATCAAGGGAGGTTCCAGTAAGAGAAGAAGTTTTGGGGGACAGTGCCAGAAGGTCACTCCCTGTGATATACCAGTACTTCATTGAGGGAGGGGTAGATGACTTCACCATATACTCCCTCAGAAGAAGGATAGAGAAAAGAATCTACAGGGAGATGGAAAAAAAGGAGTTTTACTTTGCCTCATTTTCCAATAAAACTATTGTATATAAGGGGCTCATAACTCCCCGGCAGTTCTATGAGTTTTATGAGGATCTTCTAGATGAGGAGTTCAAATCATCCTATGTAATGATCCATCAGAGGTTCAGTACAAATACTCTTCCCTCATGGGATCTTGCCCACCCCTTCAGGGTATTGGAGCACAACGGGGAGATAAACACCATTGCAGGGAACAGGAGCTGGATAGAAGCGAGAAGGGGGGAGATTTATTCAGATGAATATCCTAAGGAGGAAGTAGAGGAACTCTTTCCACTTACCTCTGCAGACAACTCGGACAGTGCAAACCTGGACAGTGTGGTGGAGTTTCTTATGCATACAGGCCGAAAACTTCCTGAGATCCTTACCACTCTTGTCCCCCAGGCATGGGAGGGTAGAAGGACCCTTGAACCTAAACTCAAGAAGTACTACGAGGCCAAATCCCTTGTCATGGAGCCTTGGGACGGCCCTGCAGGTCTTATTACCAGTAACGGCGAGGAGATCTTTGCGACCCTCGACAGAAATGGCCTAAGGCCTATGAGGTATACCATTACCACCGACAATAAGCTCATCATCTCATCTGAGATGGGGGTTCTCGATACAGAATTTTCAAAAATTAAGACCAGCGGCAAATTAAGTGCTGGGGAATTTTTATACTTAAATTTAAAGGAAAAGCGGCTTTTTTCCCGGGAGGAGATAGTGGAGTTAATCACCAAAACCACAGACTTTAAGGAGGAGGTAAAAAACCTCAGGCTCCACAGAAGAGATCTAGCCCCTGGAAAAACCTCTATAGGAAGTGTGACGGAAACAATGAAGAGGTTCTCCTATACCAGGGAGGACCTGGAGATCTCCATAGATTACCTCCAGGAAAACAGCAGGGAGATGATCACCTCGACCACCTACGATATCCCCCTGGCTGCTCTCGATGAGGATAATCCCAGATTATTCTTTGACTACTTCAGGCAGAAGTTTGCCCAGGTGACCAATCCACCTATCGATTCCATAAGGGAGGCATCTGTATTCTCCCTGACATCCACCTATGGGGCTAAGAAGAATCTTCTGGATCCAAGGGAGTACAGGGGAGTAACCCACATGTTTCCATCACCTGTAGTATCCAATAAAAATATAGATAACCTCCTGAAGGAGGGGGCGGTATCTGTCTCTACAGCTTTTACAGACAATATGGAGGGGGCTATCGCCAGAGTTGTGGAAAGGTGTCTAAACCTTGCAAGACTGGGAAAAAATATTATACTGAGCGACAGAAATAGTTCTAGAAGCATCCCCATCCTTCTCATCTCCTCAGCTGTCCACCACACCCTTATAGAGAAGGGCCTTAGAAGCAAGGTGGGGATCGGGGTAGAGAGCGGTGAGATACGTGAGATCGGACACTATGCCCTTCTCATAGGATATGGAGTGGATATAGTTAACCCATACCTAGTTCTGGATTACCTTGCTGCTGAAAACAGAGACCTCACTCCATACTACAGGGGAGTTGATAATGGTATAAAGAAGATCATGTCCAAGATGGGTATCTCTTCAGTGGCTTCATATAGGGGAGCCAAAATATCTGAGGCAGTAGGGCTATCCTCTGCTCTTTGTAAAAGATATCTTGGTGATACTCCTACAGAGATAGAGGGAATCGGGTTGAAGGAGATAGAAGAGGAGATAGATGCAAGGGAGAGGGCAGGATACTCCCCAGATAAAAGCATAGGAGAGTTTAGCAGCTCAAGGAAGGGAATACCCCACAGGGATTCCTATGAAAATGCAAAGTTACTCCACAGTGCACTAAAAGACAAAGACTATGATTTATACATGAGGTACAGCACCTCTCTAAATGAAGGGAACTACTCCCTGAGAAACAGGTTCGCTCTGAAGGTTGATCCCATCCCTGTCCATGAGGTGGAGAGCGAAAGGGAGATAATGAAGAGGTTTGTAGCAGGGGCCATGTCCTTTGGAGCTCTCTCAAAAAGCACCCACGAAAATATAGCCACCGTCTTTAATACAATTGGTGCTGCGTCAAACTGCGGGGAGGGGGGGGAAAACCCAGAAAGATTTAATACTCCCTCTGCCTCAATGGTAAAACAGATAGCCAGCGGAAGGTTCGGAGTAACAACCAGCTATCTTATGAGTGCTCATGAGATCCAGATCAAGATGGGACAGGGAGCAAAGCCAGGGGAGGGAGGTCACCTTCCAGGGGCAAAGGTAAATAAGGAAATAGCCAGAGTAAGAAATACTGTAGATGGTATCGATCTTATCTCCCCGCCGCCCCACCACGATATCTACTCCATAGAGGACCTGGCACAGCTTATCTATGATATTAAAAACCTCAATACAAAAGCCGGCGTCAGTGTAAAGCTTGCCAGTGAATCAGGGGTAGGTATTATAGCCAGCGGTACAGTGAAGGCAGGGGCTGACAAGGTGGTTATCTCCGGAAGTGAAGGAGGAACCGGGGCGGCCATGGCCTCCTCCCTAAAATATGCTGCCACTCCATGGGAGCTAGGACTTTCAGACACCCACAAGACCCTATGCGAAAATAAACTCAGGGACCTGGTGAAACTTCAGGTAGACGGAGGAATAAGAACTGGGTACGATGTTGTGGTAGCTGCCCTTCTGGGGGCTGATGAATACGCCATGGGAACAGGTCTTCTCATAGCCCAGGGATGCATAGTGTGCAGAAGGTGTCATACCAACTCCTGCCCTGTGGGAATAACCACCCAGAAGGTGGAGCTTCAAGCAAGATACACTGGGGATCCCCAGGAGCTGCTCCTCTATCTAAGATTTATAGCCCAGGAGGTAAGGGTACTTCTGGCTGCAATGGGAGTTAGGAGCATGGATGAGATAATAGGTAGATCATCCCTTATTAGGGAGAAAAAAAGGGAGGGGGATCCTTTGCAATACAAAACCAAACCCCTGGATTTCACCTCTATATTCAGAGAGGTGGTGAGCGAGGAGTTACCTACATCCCATAAAAAGGATATAGGCTCCCTCAACAGGGATCTTCTGAGGAGATTTAAAGAGGCAGAAAGCTCATACATGGGAAGCATCGATAATACCCATAGATCCTTTGGAACTACCCTAGCTGGTTTTATGGAACAAGATTCCTCCTATTCTCACCCCAAGGAGATGACGATCAGCTTAAAGGGATACGCTGGACAGAGTTTCGGAGCCTTTTCCACCAAGGGACAGACCACCATCCTGGAAGGGTATGGAAATGATTATGTGGGCAAGGGACTTTCAGGGGGAACTGTTGTCATTAAGATGCCTAGGGAAGCTGAAGATAACAGCGGCTGTATTGCAGGAAACACAGTATTGTATGGGGCAACTTCTGGTAGGGTATATCTAAATGGCTATGCAGGAGAGAGGTTTGCTGTGAGAAATTCCGGAGCCACCTGTGTAGTTGAGGGAATCGGCAACCATGGATGTGAGTATATGACCGGGGGAAGTGTAATTATTCTCGGAGGGGTAGGGGAGAACTTTGGAGCAGGAATGAGCGGAGGAACAGCTTACCTCCTTCTGGACCATCTGAATACCGACTCTATCAACCATGATATTGTAGAGTATTTCGACCTCAGCCATAGGGATATGGAGTATATAGAGGAGGAGCTGAGAAATCACATGAAATATACTGATAGCTCAGTGGCTCAAAGAGTTCTAGGCAGAGATATCGCTACTTCCTTTGTAAAGGTAGCTTCAAAAAAATATCTTGAAAAAGTAGGAAACCTTTCACCAGAAATAAAGTCAATAAGACTGAGAATAGATCAAAGAAAGGAAGAAGCTGCTCAATAGAAAACACCCTCCGCTTTGGAGGGTGTTTTTTTATCTTTACTATAAATTAGTCGATCAGTGAATAAAGAAGTTTAATCTCGTCTGCCCATATTGTTTCATCTATAGTTTCCAGTGTAACTGGCATATTGTCAAATCTAGGATCATTCATGAACCTCTTAAAGAACTCCATTCCCAGAGTCCCCTTTCCAATACTTTCGTGCCTGTCCTTCTTGCAGGCAAGACCAAACATAGAGTCATTTAAGTGGATCCCCCTGAGGTAGTTAAATCCTACTATTCTATCAAACTCCTCAAATACCTCATCATAGCCGTCCTTGAGGTCGTAGCCCGCATCGAAGGTGTGGCAAGTATCCAGGAGAACTCCTACCCTGCTCTTATCCTCTACCCTGTCTATTATCTCCTTCAGGTGCTCAAACTTCCCTCCCAGGGTATTTCCTTTTCCAACGGTATTTTCCAGGACCACTGTAAGGTACTCAGTCTCCTTGTGAGCATTGTTTATAGCCTTGGCTATAAGATCAAAGGCTCCCGCTTCATCTATCTCTCCCAGGTGGCTTCCTGGATGGATATTCAGGTACTTAAGGCCCAGCATCTCACACCTCTGCATCTCATCTACCAGGGCATTATATGACTTCTCCCACTTCTCTGCATCTGGGTTGGCCAGGTTGATCAGGTATCCAGCATGGGGCATCACATAGTCTGCACTGTACCCATTGTCCTCCATAGCCTTTTTAAACTTAGCTATAAGTTTATCGTCGTAGGCCTTTGCATCCCACCTTCTCTGGTTTTTAACAAACATGGCAAATGCCTTTGCCTCTATATCATGGGCATTCTTCGGTGCCTTGAAAACTCCGCCGCTAGTACTTACATGTGCTCCTAAAAATTTGTTTATCTTACTCATCTATTTACCCTCCAGTCCTTCCTTCTTATTACAAGTTTGTAATGATTATAACACAATGAGGAAGTAAAATCCATCTTTATATAAATCTAATGTTGGATCTTTTCCTTTAATATTTATTTATAGGAAGATAGAAAATGCAATCTTTCATAAAGTTTACTTAATATAAGAAAACATATTTTTATCTTCTAATTTCTGAAAATTTAATTTTTGATAAAAATCATTACTAACCTTATCATCTATAATTTGTTAAGAGAACTTTACTCCTTATATAACTGTATTTTTTTAATGAATTCTCTATAAGAATTTGGTCTCCGCCATTTCGCCTATAGTTTTTAGCTATAATTAAATCTTGTATATACAGAATATGTTCAAAATCAGTCAAATATCTTATAAAACCTAGTAACTGCCCCCTAGAAATTAACCTTAGAATTTGATTGTTCTTAATGGCATTACTGAGCTTTATGTCATTATCAAGATATGAAATCCATCCCTTCTCTTCATATAGCTTCTTAATTTCCTTTAAATAATCTTCATCTATCGTTTCTATAGTCATTTTTTTCTCCTTTACTACTTTTATCTACTAATTAAAGATAACTTATAACCTTTAAAGTTACAATAGTGTAATATTTTCTATAAGATTATACTAGGCTCTCACTTCTATTTTAAGCCCGCTTTATATCCTGTAATAAAGTATAGACCTATTTACTTTAAATACTCTTTAAGGCAATAATTGAAAGGAGTTAAAAGGTTTTTCATGGATTCTCCAGTAAACAAAGGTATATTGAAAAATCAGGGAGGATACTATGGATAGACTTCGGTTAAATAGCTCAGTGTGCCCTAGAGAGGATAATTCAACTGTTAATGGCGGAGCCTGTTTAGACTGCGATTACTGTTTTGGTTTTGACGAGGAGGGACTTTTGATCTGTACATATGATGAATTTCAAGAGGAGTGATTCCTTTCATCAAGGCTCTGAGTTTCTCCTCAGAGCCTTTTATGTTCCTGACCTCGTTTATTTAGAGGAGATAGTTCAAGAATATGGAAAGTTAGATAAGTAAGGGCAGAATTTAGGAGGTCAACTATGTTTAAAAAGATATTATTGGGATTGTTTGGAATTACTGTAGCAGGCATACTAGCTTTTGTTCTTATCTTTGTTCAGATGCGGGGAGTTGTAAAGGAACACTCCAAGGCGGAGCACCAGCATTTGGGCAACTTTTATAACCTGGGCATAAGGGAGTCTTCAGGGATACTCCGCGGAAGAAAGTACAGGGATATCTACTGGACCCATCCAGATGGAAGCGGACTCTATGGAGAGCAGAGAAACTACCTCTTTGCCTTCTACCTCTATGATTTTGAAGAGGGGAAAAGAAGAACCAGAAAAGTTGAATTAGAGGGCGCAAGCAACCTGGACTGGGGCGATATAACCATAGACTACAGCGGGAATATTATAATCGGGGATACTGGGGGAAACTATCTCTTCAGAAATATCTATGTTCTCTACAAGTTTATGGAGAGGAACCCTATCTTCAAAACCATTCCCAAATCCGAGATAGAAACCATACAGTTTAAGTTTCCATATGATGAAAAATACGATATAGAAGCTCTCTTCTATGCTGACAACAGCATCTACCTCCTCACAAAGAACTTTGGGAAAACAAAGATGTACAGGCTGGAGGAGGAAGATATTAAGACCGACAGAATAAATATATTTGACTATATAGACGAGTTCAAGTTCCAGGGGAAGGTATGGGCAGCAGAGTTTGCCGATGCAGTCACTGGGGCAGCAGTATCTCAGGATGAAATAACCCTTGCTATGCTCACCTACAAGGGAATCTGGATATTTGAGAGGGATAAGCCTGGAGAGAACTTCTTCAAGGAAAGGATCTCCTATATTCCCCTTAAGTGGGATGTAAGGGAAACGGGGAAGAAGTATGAGGCAATAGATTTCGAGGATGATGAACACCTTATTATCACCACTGAACAGGGAGATATCTACAGGGTGAAGCTGGCAGAGAAAAAATTAGTAAGGGAGCAGCTTCCTGAGGAGAAGGAGGTTATAGAGGTAAATGAGGAGGAGGGGAAGGACAGCAAGGGAATAAGATATAAAGTTTGGAATGCCTTTATGTGGCTGGCCTTTAAGTTTATGGATATGTTGTTTGGAGATTA
>CAYSGC010000091.1:0-9168 GCA_964430145.1 uncultured Fusobacteriaceae bacterium
ATTATCTATCCAGATATAACTGAGGATATGTTTGTAACCCTCTTCCACAGTAAGTATGAGTACTCTACAAGAACTCTCTACTACTCCAATGCAGGGCACAACCCCCTTATAGTGTATAAGGCTGATGAGGGAAGAGTTGTGGAACACAATGTAAAGGGAGTAGCCATTGGTTTTGTACCTAACTACCAGTATAAGCTGGGAGAGATAAAACTTTCCAAGGGAGATGTACTTCTCTACTATACAGACGGTATTACAGAGGCTGAAAACTCCAGTCGTGATATGTTTGGTATAGAGAGGCTAAAGGATGTAATTTTTGAAAATAAGGACAGAAATGCAGAGGAGATAAAGGCAGCTATTCTAGAGGCTGTAAATGTCTTCAGAGGAGAGTATGAGCAGGTAGATGACCTGACCTTTGTGGTACTTAAAAATACTGAATAATTATTTCAAATGTTAGAATTAGACATAAAATAACAGATACTTTGGCAAAAATTAATAAATGCTGAGGATCTGTTATTTTTTTTGATTCCCCCTCACCACTTTAGTGTTTTCTGTGCTATAAAAGAGTTTTAAAGCTAAAAATAGAACAAATAGGACAGAAGGCATATTGTTTTTTTGGAAGTATGATAATATATAAAAGGAAAATGTATTTACTTCATATATATATGTAGGTAAGTATTACAAATAGCATTGACTAAATCTTAAGATTTTTATATAATTTAAGATGCAGTCTTGGTAAATGGAGGAGTAAAATGTCTATTAACTGGATTGATTGGTTTGGCTACATGGCTTCAGTAGTCATATTGGTTTCTTTAACTATGAGTTCGATAGTAAAGCTGAGGTGGATTAACTTATTTGGAGGGGCAATGTTCTCTACCTTTGGTTTTATGATTGGTTCTCTGCCCACGGGGCTTCTAAACTTGGGAATAGTTTTTATAGATATATATTATCTGTATATCATCTATACCAAGAAGGAAGATTTCGCAATGGTGGAAGCAGAGATGGATTCAAAGTACTTTAAACACTTTATAGATAGCAATATTGAGGAGATAGAGGAATACTACGACATCTCTGAGGATAAGGATAAGGTGGCATATTATTTTCTGAGGAACAATAATATAGCAGGAGTACTAGTGGGGAAAGCAGTAAGTACTGAAGCTTTTTATATAGAGATGGATTATGTAACAAAAGAATATAGAGATTTCAAGATAGCAAGGCACTTCCTAGAAAAGAATAAGACGAGCCTTCTGCTTAAGGGATATAAGGAACTTCATGCAAGGGCTAAAACTAAAGATCACGCTGAATATCTTGAAAAGATGGGGTTTGTAAAAAAACAAGAAAACGAATATGTGAAAACTATTTAATATGGAGGGAATCATGTACGATAAGGTAATGGAAACAGTTAACTATCTTCAAAATAAGGTTGAGTATAGACCAAAGGTTGCTATAATTTTAGGATCTGGACTTGGGGACCTAGTAGATTATATAGAGGAAAGAGTTGAGATCGACTATGAGGAGATCCCTAACTTCCCAGTATCTACAGTAGCCGGTCACGCTGGAAAGCTTGTATTCGGTAAGATAGGTGGAGTAGAGGTACTTGCAATGAAGGGAAGATTCCACTTCTATGAGGGGTATGAGATGAAGCAGGTAACTTATCCAATCTACGTAATGAAGCAGTTTGGGATAGAGAAGCTTGTAGTAAGTAACGCAGCTGGAGGATCTAACAAGGACTTTGAGCCGGGAACACTTATGCTTATTACAGACCACATCAACTTCTTTGGGACCCACCCGCTAATCGGAAGAAATGATGACAGATTTGGTCCTAGATTCCCAGACATGACAAACACTTACAACAAAGATCTTCAGGAGCTGGCTAAGGCAACAGCTGAGGAGATGGGAATTGAGTATAGAGAGGGAGTATACCTTGGAACAACTGGACCGAGCTATGAGACAGCAGCAGAGGTAAGAGCCTTCACGATGCTAGGGGCAGATGCTATAGGAATGTCTACGGTACCAGAAGCTACAGTGGCAAACTACCTTGGGATGGAGATCCTAGGAATATCTTGTATCACTAACATGGCTACAGGAATAGCTAAGGAATCTCACTCCCACGAAGCAGTGGTAGAGATAGCTAAGAGAACTGGTAAGAACTTCTGTAACTGGGTGGCTGAGACTGTAAAGAGGATGTCATAGGAACTCAAAAGAAATAAGTGAAACAAGAAATGAAGATAATTAGGAGGATTTCAGGTGAGTGAATATATCTTAGAGATGAAAAACATCAGAAAAACTTTCCTTGGGGGAAAGGTTGTTGCAAATGATGACATCACTTTGAAAATAGAAAAGGGAGAAAAGCATGCCATCGTAGGAGAAAATGGTGCTGGAAAATCTACCCTTATGAAGATACTAAATGGTCTTTATCAGCCAACTTCAGGTGAGGTTTATTACCACGGAAAGAAAGTAGATATCCACGGTCCAGGAGAAGCAGCTAAGCTTGGAATAGGAATGGTTTATCAGCACTTTATGCTGGTACCTACACTGACTGTAGCAGAAAACATGGTACTGGGAGTAGAGCCTAAGAAGGGAATGAGCTTAGACCTTGCTACAGCTAGGGAGGAAGTAAGAAGAGTATCGGAGAAGTATGGACTGGAGATAGATCCAGATGCTACAATCTCAGACCTATCTGTAGGAATGCAGCAAAGAGTAGAGATCTTAAAGATACTATTTAAAGGTGCAAACCTTCTTGTATTTGATGAGCCTACAGCAGTACTTATCCCTCAAGAGGTAAAGGAACTATATAAGATAATGGATAACCTGATTGCAGAGGGGAAAACAATTATCTTTATCTCTCACAAACTTCAAGAGGTACTTGATATATCTGATAACATCACAGTTATCAGAAGAGGAAAGGATGTAGCTAACTTCCCTACTGTGGAAGCAACTAAGGAGAAGATAGCTAATGCCATGGTTGGAAGACCAGTATTATTTACCACTGAAAAGCCTGAAGTGGAGATGGGGAAGGAACTTCTAAATGTAGACAACCTTCTAGTGAAAAACCACAAGGGTATAATAGCTGTGGATGAGGTGAGCTTCAGCATTAAAGAGGGAGAGGTACTTGGTATTGCCGGTGTTGAAGGATCTGGTCAGACGGAACTTATCGAAGCTCTAACAGGTCTTATGAAGGCAGAAGCTGGAACAGTTGTATTAGACGGAGTTCCGCTACTAGGAAAGACACCTAAGCAGATAACCCTTGAGGGAGTAGCACATATTCCAGAGGACAGATTTAAAAGAGCAGCAGTTTCTGAGTTCTCTGTAAGGGATAACTTCGCCTTTGGAGTACACAAGGAAAAGTACTCCAAGAACAAGTTCCTTCTAAACTTTGCCAAGATGGCAGAGGAAGCTAAGAGCTTTATGGAGAAATACGATGTAAGACCTAGAGAGATAAATGTAGGGTTTGGAAGATTATCTGGAGGAAACCAGCAGAAGATAATCGTAGCTAGAGAGCTTGAGAAGGAGCATAAGTTTATAATCATAGCTCAGCCTACAAGAGGAGTAGATATCGGAGCAATAGAGTCTATTCACAAGATGATACTAGAGGAAAAAACAAAAGGAAAAGCGGTGCTTGTAGTATCTGCAGAGCTTTCTGAAATAATGAACTTATCCGACAGAATTGCAGTTATGTGTGCAGGAAAGGTGACTGGAGTTCTTGATAGAGCCGATGCAACGGAAGAAAAGATTGGAATTCTTATGGC
Organism: uncultured Fusobacteriaceae bacterium; assembly: GCA_964430145.1. Lineage (GTDB taxonomy): Bacteria > Fusobacteriota > Fusobacteriia > Fusobacteriales > Fusobacteriaceae > Propionigenium. The sequence goes on from CAYSGC010000091.1 coordinate 3,747, forward strand.
AGGGGGTAAGTTAGATGAAAAATAAAATAAAAGATATGCTAATACCGGTACTTGCGGTATTTATAGCTCTAATAATTGGAGCAGGAATAATTGGTTACCTGGGAGAAAACCCTCTAAACGCTTACTACTACCTGTTTACAGGAGCTTTTGTAGGGGACAGAGCAATAGCAAGAACACTGCTAGAAGCTACACCGATGATATTTACCGGGCTTTCAGTACTGTTTGCCTTTAAAGCTGGTATGTTCAATATCGGAGGACAGGGACAGGTAATAATGGGAGGACTTATAGCAGCAGCTGTAGGTGCCTTTGTAAAGAACGCTGGTGTGAGTAATGTGTTTGTTATTCTTATACTAGCAGGTGCTGCAGGTTTTGCGTGGGCTGCAATAGCAGGATTCCTAAAAGCAAAGCTTGGGGTGCACGAGGTAATCTCAACGATCATGCTTAACTATATAGCGATGAACTTTGAGCAGTATGCTCTTAACTACCCGCTGAAAGCGGGAGGACCGAGCGGTCCAAGTCCTCAGACACCACCGGTATTTGAATCGGCAAGACTTGTTCAGCTTATGCCTCACACAAGGGAAGCATTCAATGTAGGATTTATCGTTGCTATCCTGGCAGTAATTGCTGTATGGTTTATAATGGAAAAGACGATCTTAGGATATGAGATAAAGGCAGTAGGAAACAATCCTACAGCAGCGGAAAATGCCGGAATCAACGTTTCATGGATAACAGCTCTATCCCTTGGAATCGCAGGAACCCTTGCTGCTCTAGGTGGAGCAGAGAGAATCCTTGGAGGGGTAGGTCAGTATACTTACAGACAGGGAATCATGGCATCCTACGGTTTTGACGGTATCGCAGTTGCCCTTCTAGGAAAGAACAATCCAGTTGGAGCAGTACTTGCAGCAATACTCTTTGCCTCTCTTAGAGTTGGAGGAAGAGCGATGCAGTTTAATACTTCGGTACCAAGCCAGATAGTAATAATTTTACAGGCTATAATAATCCTGTTAATTGCGGCAGAGAATATGTTTAAGGTATTATTAGAGAGAAAGAAGGTGAGTGAATAGTGCATATGTTAATTAGTTTGTTAATGGCGACGATCAGGCAGGCAGCACCTATTCTCATCACTGCTATAGGTGGAATGTTTTCTGAGGTAGCAGGAGTTGTAAATATAGGACTAGAGGGAATGATGCTGATGGGAGCTTTCTCAGCGGCAGTAGTTTCTTATTATACAGGAAATCCATATATCGGTATCTTAGGTGGAATGATAGCTGGAGGATTAATGGCTCTTATCCACGCAGTACTAAGTATCAAGTATAAGGGTAACCAAACTGTATCTGGAGTAGCAATCAACCTGTTTGCTTCAGGATTTACAGTGTTTATGCTGAGAGTTTTATTCAACCAGTCTGGAAATACTCCTACAGTTCCTAAGGTAGGATCTATAGGAAATATCTCTATAATTGTACTGCTGATCTATATTGTGGCTTTCTGGTCTCACTACTTCCTCTACAAGACTAAGACAGGTCTTAGGATGAGAGCAGTGGGAGAGCACCCACTAGCTGCAGATACAGTGGGAATTGATGTAGCTAAGGTAAGATACTTCAGTGTGGTAATGTCTGGAGTACTTGCAGGACTTGGAGGAGCATACCTTTCAATTGGAGCTCTTTCACAGTTTACTAAGGAGATGTCAGCAGGTAGAGGATTTATCGCCCTGGCAGCCCTTGTATTTGGTAAGTGGACACCGAAAGGTGTACTTGCAGCAAGTCTGTTATTCGGATTTGCAGATGCTGGACAGACACTTATTCAGCAGTACGTGGACTTTATACCACCACAGTTTATCCAGATGATACCTTATATCTTAACTCTTCTAGCTCTAGCTGGAGTAGTAGGTAAGGCAGTGGCACCAAGTGCATCTGGTAAACCATATGATGCAACTCACTAAAAATAATTTTAAAGATATAAAAAGAACTTCCGGATATTCCGGAAGCTCTTTTGTGTTGCTAGAATAGAATGGCTCCTATTACTCCAAATACTATAAGAGGGATGTTGTAGTGGAGGAAGGTAGGAACACAGGTATCCCAGATGTGGTTGTGCTGTCCATCGGCATTTAGACCAGATGTAGGTCCCAGTGTGGAGTCTGAAGCAGGGGAACCAGCATCTCCAAGAGCTCCTGCAGCTGCTATAAGAACAATTATTCCAGCTGGGGAGAATCCAAGACTTGAAGCCAGGGGACAGTAGATAGCTGCCAGGATAGGTATAGTACCAAAGGAGGTACCTATTCCCATTGTAACAAAGAGACCTATCAGAAGCATAAGACCAGCTCCCAACAGCTTACTTCCTCCAACCATTCCTACTACTCCCTCTACCAGTGGCTCAATGGAATTTGTAGCTCTGAGGACATCTCCAAAACCTGCAGCTACAAGCATAACGAAGGCTATGAATCCCATTATTCCAATTCCTCCTGCCACAATATCATCGAGCTTATTCCAGTCAAGCACTTTGGCAGCAGTCATAATAGCCAGTGCGCAGATAGCTCCAAGGGGAAGAGATCCTGTTGTAAGCTGAACCACGAAGGCAAGGATAGCAGCTAGGAGGGTGATATAATGGTTTTTCCCCATCTTGAGTTCCTCTATCTCTTCATCCTTTTCAAACTGAGCTTCACTATACTCCCTGTCTCCCCTATAGGAAAGAAATACCGCAGTGAGGAGCCCAAGGAACATTCCAAAACCAAGAACCCATACACTCTTCCAGATCATATCCAGGGAGACCTCGATACCATTTGCTGTCATCTGATCCCTAATTATTGTGTGGAAGATCAGTCCGAATCCAACGGGAAGAGCTATATAGGGAGCTTTTAATCCGAAGGTAAGGGCACATGCCACTCCCCTTCTGTCTATCTTCATAAGGTTCATAAGCTTAAGAAGAGGGGGAATTAGTATTGGAATAAAGGCAATGTGCACAGGAATAAGGTTTTGAGAGAAGCAGGCGATAAGGCCTATAATCAAGAGAAGAAAGGACTTCTTACCTCCAACGATGGATGAGATCTTCTGAGCCAGGATAGTAGCCAGACCGGTTTTGTTTACAGCCATTGCAAGGGCTCCCAGAAGTATATAGCTGAGGGCGGTTTCGGAGTTTCCTCCCATTCCGGCAATTAAGATATTCATAGTCTCAGCTACTGGGATACCGGCGACAACTCCTGCCACCAGGGCGGAAGCAAGTATCGCCAGGATAACATTTAAGTTAAGTAAGCACAGTACAATCATTGTGAGTACCGATATTAAAACGGGGTTAAAAAACATGATGAATCCTCCTAAAGTATTTTAATATTTGTTCAAAAAGAACAGAAATTTCCCCTGGAAGGCGACCCTCCAAGGGAAAAATAATTAAATATATTCCTTTAAACCTCTATCCCTCCTCTCTAATAAAAACTCCTTATTTTTTCTGTCTATAGTTCCCTCCCAAAAGATTTCTAAGAGTATACTATATAAAAAATATAAAGCTAATATAAAGGAGATATGGGGAAAATATAGGGGAAATATAGATAAATACAAGTGATCTAAAAGTTTAAGCAGTTTAAGAACTGGGTAACCCTATCGTTCTCAGCTTCCATAAATAGGGAGCTGGGGGATCCACTTGCAAGGATCCTTCCCTCTTCCATGAAGAAGACCCTGTCTGAAACTTTCTTGATAAACTCCATTTCGTGGCTCACTATGAGCATTGTTATGTCAAGGTTCTTGAGGGAGGAGATTACGCTGAGGACCTCCTTGACCATTTCTGGATCCAGAGCAGAGGTAGGTTCATCGAAGAGAAGGATCCTTGGATTTTTAGCCAGAGCTCTGGCTATGGCTACCCTCTGTTTCTGACCACCAGAAAGCTCCCTGGGGTAGGAATTTATCTTGTCTGAAAGCCCAACTATCTCTAGAAGCCTTACAGCTTCTTTCTTAGCCTCTTCCTTCTTCCAACCATCCACTGTGATGAGGGGCATAGTTATATTTTCCAGGACGTTCATGTGGGGGAAGAGATTGAATGACTGGAATACTATTCCCATTTGAGAGAGGATCTTCCTCCTCTTTTCCTTTGTTATCTTGACATCATCCTGAAAGAGGGAGCTGTTATCCACAGTAACCTCTCCAGAATTGATTTCTTCCAGATCTATAAGACATCTTAGTAGGGTTGATTTTCCACTTCCCGATGGTCCTATGAAGGATACAACCTCTCCTCTTTTCACATTAAAATTTATATCCTTTAAGACATCTGCATCCCCAAAGGATTTATAGAGTTTTTTTACATTGATCATTAGATTGCCACCCTCCTTTCCATATATTTAAAGGCAATAACTACTCCAGATGAGAGGAGAAGATAGACTAAAGCACAAAGTATGAAGGGCATAATGGTAAAGTCCCTTGTAACTATCTCCCTAGAGTTTCTCAGGATCTCCCCTATTCCAATGACTGATACCAGAGCTGTATCCTTAACAAGGGCTATGGCCTCATTGGATAGAGCTGGCAGAGAAGTCCTCATGGACTGTGGGAGGATAATCTTAAACATAGTCTGCCAGTAGCCAAATCCCAATACCTTGGCAGCCTCATATTGGCCCTTGTCTATTCCGGAGATTCCCCCCCTCAATATTTCACAGTTGTATGCAGCGTAGTTCAGTACAAAGGTAAGGGTAGCTGCAGTAAGGGGTCCTAGGGTGATGCCCAGAACTGGAAGTCCGTAATACACAAAGAACAACTGAAGAAGGAGGGGGGAACCTCTAAATATCCAGGTATACAGAGTGATACTCCCCTTTAATATCTTATTTTTAGATGTCTGCCCGAGGGCCATGACAACCCCCAGGGGGAGGGAGAGGAGGGCAGTGAAGGCATAAAGCCTTCCTGTAATCCCCAGTCCCTTAACTATATAGATGAGCATATTGTCCATTACCATTACCTCCCAAACCACTTTGCATAGATAGTGTCAAATGTACCATCGGCCTTCATCTCAGCCATAACCCTGTTGATCTCGGCAACCAAGGTCTGGTCCTCCTTTCTTATACCAATTCCCACATACTCATCGGCAAGGGAATCGTCGACGAAGGCAAAGATATCCTTTCCTTCTTTGGTTTCCTTTTTTGTAGCATAGTATCTTCCTACCATGGAGTCGATGATAACAGCCTCTATCCTACCAGCTTCAAGATCCAGCAGGGCATCCACATTGGAGGTGTACTTTTTTACATCCTTTACCTCTGAGAATACCGGATTCTTCTCAAGGGCAAAGTAGGATGTACTTCCCATCTGAGTCCCCACAACTTTTCCAGCAAGGTCTGAGATACTCTTTATGTCTGAGCCAGCCCTTGTAACAGCAATCTGCTCCCCTGTATAGTAGGTGTCGGAGAAGGCAATCTGCTTCTTTCTCTCCTCGGTTATAGTCATTCCATTCCATA
>CAYSGC010000091.1:9268-11474 GCA_964430145.1 uncultured Fusobacteriaceae bacterium
TCGGAGAAGGCAATCTGCTTCTTTCTCTCCTCGGTTATAGTCATTCCATTCCATACCATGTCGATCTTCTTACTCTTCAGCTCGAATATTACACCGTCCCAGTCAACGGGTTTGAACTCTGCCTCTACTCCCATTCTTCTGGCAGCTTCCTTTGCAAGGTCTATATCAAAACCTACGATCTCTCCATTTTCATCTCTGAATCCCATGGGAGCAAAGGTGTCGTCCAGCCCCACTACAAATTTTCCATCTTTTTTAATTTTTTCCAGAGTATCCTCCCCTCCTCCAAAGAATCCAAGAGCGGTAGTTGATAGAACAATAATTCCCAATAAAAATACAACTAATTTTTTCATAATATTCCCTCCATTAAAGTTATTTTTTTTAGCATCAGTATTTCCAGATAACTTTTTTCCTGGCCAGGAAATTTAAAATAAAAAAAGCCATCTAGAAATTATCCAGATGGCTAAGCGAACAAAAGATGTTTTACAGCTACCCATCATAGATAGAGACCCAGGTTTTAAAGTGAAACGCAACATGGGTCTGTATCTATGATGAACCTAAGACACAAACCTTATATATGATGTTGATGATGGATTGTAGTTGAAGCAGCTGAAATTCTTATAAACATCTTTTTTCCTCCCTTTGTTTTTTTATTTGAGATAATGGTACACCTAATTTAGACAGATGTCAAATATATTTTTTTTGATAGTTGAAAAAAACAACGATATAGTGCAGAAAAAAAGTCTCCAAGGTCCAAAAATAAAGGATTTTGTGGAGGGGATAAATTTCATAAAAAAATTCAGATGAGGCAGGGAAGGTGCTGGTTTGATCTATAGAGTTATGGGAGAGAATTTCAGGGTAGGGGAGGAATCTAGGAAAAAAACGGATAATGTGGTATAATTTCCTTACTAAAACTGGTAAAGAATAGGTGATGATATGGATGAAAAGAAAGTAACAGTGGGGGGACAGGCTGTAATTGAAGGGGTTATGATGAAGGGCCCTGAGGCTTTGGCTACAGCTGTACGTCGTCCCGACGGAAGCATAGTATATAGAAAAAATACACAGAAAAAAAACGGAAGCAAGCTATCCAAGATACCCTTCCTGAGGGGAGCCATCCTTTTATTTAATACCATGATAGAGGGGACCAAGGAGCTTACCTTTTCGGCCAACCAGGCAGAGGATACCGAGGAGGAGCTTTCAGATAAGGAATTAATCCTTACTGTGGGGGGAGCCCTTCTTCTTGGGATAGGACTCTTTATGGTTCTTCCATCCCTCATAGGTGGATGGCTCTTTGCAGATAGCACTGTTAAGGCCAACCTGCTGGAAGCATTACTAAGGCTGGTGTTTTTTGTACTCTACATATGGCTTATCTCCTTTTCAAAGGATATAAAGAGGGTATATCAGTATCACGGGGCGGAGCATAAATCTATCTACGCCTTTGAAAATGGTATGGATCTTACCCCTGAAAATGCAAAAAAATACACTACACTACACCCAAGATGCGGGACAAGTTTTCTTCTGATTGTAATGTTCTGTTCCATACTGACATTTACAGCTCTGGACTTTATCCTGCCAACACCGGTGACACTACTAGGAAAGCTGGGACTGAGAGTAGTTCTGAGAATTTCATTTATGCCCCTTATAGCCGGGATCTCTTATGAGTTCCAGAGATACAGCAGTAAAAACCTGGATAAGGGCTGGGTAAGGGCAATAGCTGCCCCTGGGCTTAACCTTCAGAAGATAACCACCAAGGAACCAGACATGGATCAGCTGGAGGTGGCTATAGTAGCACTAAAGGTAGCTATGGGATATGAGGTAGACAATGCCGTAGAGGTAAGTTAGGAAAAATGATCTGTCTATTAAAATTGACATAAGGTAAAAGGTGTGGTATACTCCTAGCATTAATTTAGAGTGGATATACTTCGATTCTAAATACACTTTTAAGAATATTATGGAGGGATTTACAAATGGTAAACGGAACGGTTAAATGGTTCAACGCTGAAAAAGGATTTGGATTCATCACTTGTGAGGAAGGAAACGATGTATTCGTACACTTCTCTCAGATCAACAAGCCTGGATTCAAGACTCTTGAGGAGAACGAGGAAGTAACTTTCGAGATCACTGAAGGACAAAAAGGACCACAAGCTTCTAACGTAACACCTAGATAAGCTTATTGAGCCTGCCGGATGGCAGGCTTTTTTTGTTTTTT
>CAYSGC010000092.1:0-11462 GCA_964430145.1 uncultured Fusobacteriaceae bacterium
TTTATTTGACAAAGGGTATATAGATGGAGCTATATAAATAATACAGAATATTTAAATATTGAAAATAATGGAGAAGAAGGGGAGGAAAGTATTTTTATGAAAAAACTATTTTTAATGGTTCTCATTGCATTGACTACTTTAATGGCTTCATGTGGGTCGAAGCCAGAGGTATTTGTAATGGGAACTTCAAACTTTAACGGGGACTTTTACAATGGATGGACAAACTCAGCCTATGACAACAACATCAGAAGACTTGTATGGGGTTATGGCCTTATGGCACCAACAAATGAGGGAAACCTTGTAATCTCACCGCTTGTTGAGAGCAGAACAACACTAAAATCTGATCCGGCTAAGGATATAGATGATGTATGGGTATTTAAGATGAAGGAGGGGCTAAAGTTTTCTAATGGGGATCCTCTAACGGTAAAGGACGTGAAGTTTACCTACGATTTCTATATGGATAAGAAGGCTCTTCAGGATACAGGGGGAACATCCAGCTTAGATCAGTATATAGAAAAGGTTGAGATAGATGAGGAAGCTAATACAGCTACATTTACCCTTAAGGAGATGGTGTTTACTATCGATGAATCTGCATTTCATACGCCTTATATAATGAACTCCAAGATTATTTCAGAGGGAGCTGCAAAGGATGGAATAACTATTCAGCAGTGGGTAAAGGCTAATATCAGCTCTCCTATTGGGTATGGGCCATATAAGATAGAGGAGTATGTGGAGTCTCAGTTTGTAAAGCTTGTTATAAATGAGAACTTCCAGGGAGATGCTCACGGGGATAAGCCAAGCATCCCAACTTTAATTGTTCAGAATGTTCCAAGTGAAACTGAGGTAACTCAGCTTCTTACTGGGGAGGTGGACGCTCTTACTGGAATTATCAAGGATACAAAGATAGATGCAGTAAAAGAGGACGAGAGCATTGCTACAAATGATTACTATCGTCACGGAGGAGGACAAATTACCTTCCACTGCGATTATGGACCAGTACAGCTGCCAGAGGTTCGTAAGGCATTTGCCTATGAGTTTAACAGAGTGAAGTTCAGAAATCTCTTCCTGGGGAACTATGGGATCTCTTCCAATGCTCCATACTCTAGAAATATGTGGATGATGTATGATAAGGGGGAGAGCTTTGGAACAGAGGGAGCCTTTGAGAAGACTCTTAAAAACTACGATATTCTAAATAATGATGGAAGCTGGAATAAGGAAGCTAACCTGGCAAAAGCTCATGAACTACTGGACCTTGCTGCAGAGAAGACAGAGGGTGAGTATGCAAAGCTTACAAAGGATGCCAATGGAAGATATCTGTGGGAGGGGAAGGAGCTTACTCTTAACCTGGCGATCACTTCATCTTGGACAGATGCTATAAACCTTACTCTTACTAAGGAAGTTCAGGAGGAGTTCGGAATAAAGGTGAATGTAGAGGTTATCGACTGGTCTGTAATGGCAAGCCACCTATATGGAAATATCTCTGCTACCGAGAGAAAGTACCACATGTTTACAGGGGGAACAAGCTACGCTCTGAAGTATAACCCGTATGCAAACTGGTCTTCAACTAAGATCCTTCCATTTGGTCAGGGAGCTTCTACAAACAGTAACAGATACTCAAGTAATGAGGAACTTCTGGATAAGATCAGATTTTCCAATGCAACTACAGATGAGGGTGTTGCCAAGTACAAGAAGTACTGGAGAGAGTGGATAGTGTCAATAAATGAAGATCTTCCACAGCTACCTCTATACTCTAACAACTATTATGATGCTTACAACAACAAGTTAGAGGACTTTGAGACAAATGCCTTATGGCAGTGGCCATATGCCATTGTTAAGGCTAAGATCAAAAAATAACTGAGAATGAATAAGATGGAGAGGGGAGGGAGACCTCCCTCTCTATTCTATGGAGGATAATATGGACAAAAGTAAAAGGCACGGAAGACTTCAAGAAATTTTTGACATGATTTTTCCCTACTGCAAGTATATAGGAAACAGAATAATACACCTTCTTCCTGTAACTATTATTATCTCTATAGCTATTTTTGGTCTCATAGAGCTGATGCCTGGGGATCCAGTACTTGCAATGATAAATCCAGAAACAACAGCCAGCATGACCGAGGTAGAGAGAGCCCAGTATGTGGAAACTATGAGGATAACTCTGGGATACAACAAGCCTATTATAGTGAGATATTTTCTCTGGTGGAAGGATATCCTCACAGGAAACTTTGGTTACTCTGTTGCACTTAATAAGCCTATAAATGAGTTTATCGGAACCTATATTAAAAACTCCTTTAAGGTAAATATCTTTGGCTTTATTTTGGCCTTCTTAATAGCTATACCAATTGGTATTAAATCAGCTGTGAAGAAAAATTCTACATATGATAAGAGTGTAACTGTACTTTCCATGATAGGGATATCCCTGCCATCATTTTTTATGGCTCTTCTTCTGGTACTGCTATTTGCAGCAACTTTTAGAGTACTTCCATTTTCAGGAATGAGAGATCCTAGGGGGATAAGACCTGATTTTATGTATCTGATACTGCCGGTAACTGTAATCGTGCTCTCCTCTCTGGCGAGCCTTGTGAGGTATATAAGAAATGCCATGATAGAGGTACTAAAAATGGACTATATAAGAACTTCAAGGGCTAAGGGTCTTTCAGAGAAGGTTGTAATATACCAGCATGCCTTCCAGAATGCCCTTATTCCAGTAATTACAATTATTGGATTCTGGATTCCAGCTCTCTTTGGGGGTTCCATCATAGTTGAGAAGATCTTTGCATGGCCAGGAATGGGATATCTAATGAACCAGGCCTATACATTCAAGGACAGGGGAGTTCTTTCAACAGTTCTCTTATTCTACGCAGTTCTGACACTATTTGCCAACCTGTTTATAGATATAGGATATGCAATAGTTGACCCTAGAATAAGAGAGAGGAGGATCAAATAATGAGTACTGCTGTGAGTAATGACAAGTTAAGCAGGGAGCATGAGAAGATCATCTCCCCTACCAAGCAAATTATGATTAAGTTCAAACACAATAAGCTGGCGATGTTTGGACTGTGTCTTCTTATATTTCTTGTTGCGGTAATTACTGTAACACACTTTTATATCAACTTCAGCGGGTATAACCTGGCTAAGGTATATATGGACAAGAAGTATATGGCTCCCAGCATGGAGCATATCTTTGGAACAGATGGGCAGGGAAGGGACCTCTTCCTGAGAGTTCTTGAGGGAGGTTGGATATCCATACAGGTTGGAATTCTCTCTACATTTATGTCTGTATTTATAGGAGTATCCATCGGTGCTATTGCAGGGTTTTTTGGAGGAAAGATCGACAGTATTATTATGAGGGGAACGGAGATTGTTTCCTCCTTCCCATTCCTTGCTATAGCTATGACTATCTCTGCTATATTTGCAGATCTGGATGCACACCTAAGGCTCTATCTTATAATCTTTATTCTGGGATCTCTCAGATGGACTGGTCTTGCAAGGATGGTAAGGGGACAGATCCTTTCCCTCAGGGAGCAGGAGTTTATCTTGGCAACAAAGGCTCTGGGGATAAGCAGCTACCATCAGATCACCAGACACCTTATTCCCAATGTTCTGACATATGTAATTGTAAGCGGAACCCTGACCTTTGCAGGAGCAATACTTTCAGAGTCATCCCTTTCCTACCTGGGGCTCTCTGTAACTGAACCTATCCCTACCTGGGGAAGGCTTCTAAGTGTTGCAGCCCAGGATGCAGTAGTTATGACAAAGTACTGGTGGACATGGGTATTCCCTGGATTTGCTCTTTTCTCCCTTATCATGAGTATCAACCTTGTGGGAGAGGGGCTGAGAGATGCAGTGGATCCTAAGTCGCAGTATATGAGTAAGGAGCAGAAGGCTAGACTTAAGGAGAAGAAGAGAAGAGAGAAGCTCATGAAGAAGGAGCAGAAGTTAAGGGGAAAAAAGGGAACAGTTAAGGATGTAATGATATCCAAGGAGGAGATGTAGATGTATATGCAAAAAAACCTACTGGAAATAAGAAATCTGCATACCTATTTCTTTACCAATAAGGGAACGATAAAGGCAGTAAATGGTGTGGATATGGAGATCCAGCCTGGAAGAACTCTGGGAGTTGTAGGGGAGTCGGGTTCGGGAAAATCCATAACATCATTCAGTATATTAAAGCTCATTGAGGAGCCGGGAGAGATAGTAAAGGGAAGCATCATGTTCGACGGAAGAGATATTGTAAACCTTTCCGAGGATGAGATGAGAAGTATAAGAGGAAATGAGATCTCTATGATATTTCAGGAACCTATGACAAGTCTTAACCCTGTATTTAAGATAGGAAGACAGCTCAGTGAACCCCTTATCCTCCACCAGGGGATGAATAAGAAGGAGGCCTGGGAGAGGTCTGTGGAACTTCTTAGAGAGGTGAAGATACCCAACCCAGAGGAGGTAGTGCACACCTATCCATATCAGCTCTCTGGGGGAATGAGACAGAGGGTGATGATAGCAATGGCCCTGGCATGTGAGCCAAAGCTTCTTATAGCAGATGAGCCTACAACAGCTCTAGATGTAACTATTCAGGCACAGATATTTAAGCTTATGAATGATCTGAAGAAGAAGCACAATACAGCGGTGCTCTTTATTACCCATGACCTGGGAGCTATTGCTGAACTGGCTGATGATGTAGTGGTAATGTATACTGGGGAAGCTGTGGAGAAGGCTCCTGTGGAGATACTATTCTCCAAGGATTCCCAATACTCCCATCCATATAAGGAGGGGTTGCTGAACTCCATTCCAAAGTTAAATGAGGAGGTGGAGTATCTGGATCAGATAGAGGGAAGTGTTCCCCACCCGTTAAACCTTCCTGTGGGATGCAGGTTTGCTCCTCGTTGTAACTTTGCAACTAAGAAGTGTGAAACTGAAAAGCCAAATCTCATAGAGGTAGAACCCAACCACCTGATCAGGTGCTTCTACCCGCATAAGGAGAAGAGAAATGGATAGAAAAATAATACTTGAAACTAAAAACCTGAAGCAGTACTTTCCCCTTGGAAGGAAGAAGGCGGGAGAGAAGCTTTTTGTAAAGGCCAATGACGGGATAGATATGACCCTCTATGAGGGTGAGACTATAGGAATAGTAGGGGAGTCCGGGTGTGGAAAGTCCACCTTTGGAAGAACCCTCCTGAAGTTATACAACCCAACAGAGGGAAGGATTATCTATGATGGCCGTGATATTACGGAACTCTCCACCAAGGAGATGGTACCCCTTAGAAGGGAGATGCAGATCATCTTCCAGGATCCCTACTCATCCCTGAATCCAAGAATGACAGTGGGAAATATCATAGGGGAAGCCCTTGTGGAGCATGGCCTCTATAAAGCCGGTTCCAGGGAGTTGGAAGATTATGTAAAGAAGATAATGAAGACCTGTGGTCTGGATGACTATATGATCTACAGATATCCCCACGAGTTCAGTGGAGGGCAGAGACAGAGGATAGGTATAGCCCGTTCTCTGGCACTGAAACCAAAGTTTGTTGTGTGTGATGAGGCTGTATCTGCCCTGGACGTTTCCATCCAGTCCCAGGTGATAAACCTCTTGAACGACCTCAAGAAGGAGTTTGGGATGTCATATCTCTTTATCTCCCACGACCTTTCAGTGGTAAAGCATATCTCCGACAGAATAGGGGTTATGTATCTGGGGAATATGGTGGAGCTGGCACCTAAGAGGAACCTCTATAACAGTCCGCAACACCCATACACCAAGGCACTTCTCTCCTCTATACCGGAAACGGATCTGGATGTCATTAAAAATAAGAAGAGAATCATCCTAGAGGGAGATATTCCCTCCAATGTAACTCCTCCAGAGGGATGTAAGTTTCATACCAGGTGCCCTATAGCCAAGGACAGGTGTAAAACCGATCTTCCCCAGTGGGAGAAGGTGTCAGAGGGGCACTTTGTAGCCTGCCACTATAAGGGGGCGGAGATTGTATAAGAGATCGGAGGATTTCACCTCGGACTTCACCTCTAAGAGGGAGGAGCTTAGAAGGGAGAATGAGGAGCTGAGAACCCTCTCTAAAAATACAAGGTTTGACAGAAGCGATGAGAAGGCTCTTATAATTGCAGCCATGACAACAATATTCCCAGTGGTGGTTATAGGAGCTCTACTATTTTACTTTGTAGTGGCTTTTATCTTTAGAGTGTAGGAGAGTACCCTGTCTAGGTCCAAGGGGCTAGACGGGGCTCTTTTAGTGGAAAATAATCATATTAATTTTAAGGGGGCTAGTATGAGCAACTGGAATTTAGAAAAATTATATCCATCCTTTGATTCCAAGGAGTTTCAGGAGGATCTCAAGAGGCTGGATGTTATCATAGAGGGGCTAAACGGTTTTAAGGGAAGGTTTGATGAAAATATAGAGACTCTGGAGGGGTATCTTAAAAATCTAATAGAGTATAACCAGGTAGACGGGAAGCTGGGAACCTTTTCATTTCTAGCTAAGAGTACCAATACCTCAGATGAGGATGCCATAAAGTACCTTAACTACTTAATGAACAGGGAAGCAGATATAGCTGAAGTTAGAACCAGGGCAGAGAAGTGGATTGCAGGGATTGATGTTGAAAGGATGGCTGAGGAGAGTTCCTTTATAGGGGAGCACCTATTCTACTTAAATGAGATCAAGGCCAGGGATAGGTATGCCTTGGACGAGAAAACCGAGGTGCTTCTTTCTAAGCTGAGCCAAAGCGGGGGAACAGCCTGGAGCAACCTTCAGGGGCTTCTTACCTCTACACTGGACGTTGATATGGAGGAAGAGGAAAAGACCATAACCCTTTCAGAGGTAAGAAACCTAGCATATCACAAGGATAGTTCCGTGAGGAAGGCGGCCTTTGAAGCGGAGATAAAGTCCTATGAGAAGATCGAGAAGGCCATTGCCAGTGCACTGAACTCCATCAAGGGGGAGGTAAACACCATAACTGAGTTCAGGGGTTACTCCAGTCCCATTGAAAAGACCCTCATAGATTCCAGGATGACCCAGGATACCCTGGACAAGCTACTCCTTGCCATAAGGGAGTACCTGCCCCACTTCAGAAGATACCTGAAGAGAAAGGCTGAGATCTTAGGTTACAGCAAGGGGCTGCCATTCTATGAACTCTTTGCTCCAATAGGGAATGTGGATAAGGTATTTACCATCGAGGAGGCTCAGGGCTATATACTGGATAATTTCGGGACCTTTTCAGATAGGTTAGCCGGAGTGGCAAGAAGAGCCTTTGATGAGGAGTGGATAGATTATTGTCCAAAAAAGGGGAAGGTAGGAGGAGCCTTCTGTGCCAATATACCTCCAATTAAGGAGAGCAGGATACTCAGTAACTTTACAGGTTCCTTCTCCGATGTACTTACTCTGGCCCATGAGCTGGGTCACGCCTACCACGGAGATTGTATCTTTACTGAGAGTCCACTTAATACAGACTATACCATGCCTGTAGCTGAGACAGCCTCTATCATGTGTGAGACCATTGTGATGAAGAGGGCGCTCTCCGATGCCAGCGATGAGGAGAAGATCTTCCTGTTAGAGAGTTCCCTTCAGGATATTACCCAGGTAGCTGTGGATATACTGAGCAGGTATATATTTGAGGAGAGTGTATTCAATGAGAGAAGGGATACAGTTCTGAGTCCAGAGAAGCTTAAGAAGCTTATGGTGGAAGCTCAGAAGGCTACCTATGGTGAGGTAATGGATGAGGAACTTCTCCATCCATATATGTGGATAAATAAGGGACACTACTACAGACCTTCCCTGAACTTCTACAACTTCCCGTATGCCTTTGGGGCTCTCTTTGGAAGGGGACTATACTCCCAGTACTTAAAGGACAGGGAGGAGTTTGTACCAAAGTATGATAATCTTCTGAGGCTAACAGGACAGAAGACAGTGGAGGAGGCTGCTCAGCTGGCAGATATAGATGTAACTGATATTCAGTTCTGGAGAAGTTCCTTGGATCAGGTTAAGGAGGATATAGACCTCTTCCTGGAGCTTACAGAGGGACTAGTTGGGAATTAGTAGCTATCTCTTAGTTAATATCTTTACAAGAGGGTTTAAAGATGTATGTGGCATGCACATCTAAAGAATATTCGATTTTGAGAGAAAAAGCATAGCTTTAATTAGAAGGGGCTCCTTTGTCTAAAAGGAGCCTCTTTATTTTTATTATTAAGGAAAGTATGGAACTATAGATTAATCCCATTATAAAAAACAATTACATAAGTTTAGCAGGGGTGGAGCGTCACGCTACTTTTTATCATTAGGGAAGTATAGAAACTATAAAAATTTAACATAAAAGAATCAGTATTCCAAATGACTTTTAGGATGCAATGTCACCTTGCTTTTAGTGGAAGGACAGATCTTTCTATTCATATATCAACGGTTTGAGTTGAAGCACATTAAATTCATCTTGATGAATAAAAATATTCTAAATGTGAAAAAAAGATTCCAGGTTTGGATAAGTTTTATCAGCTTTCAAAAAAAGATAGAATAATGGATTTTTTTCTTTTGTGATGTCTATTCTTTATTATGTTTAATTTTAAGTAACTCTATAACTTGATTAATTAAAGTGTTTAAAATAATAACTTTCAAGGGATAAAGTCAATTGTTGTACTTAAAATAAAGACAAAATTTAAATGGATAATATCAACAATAATAATGATTAGTTGTCAATATTTCAAAATATAAAAAAACTTAATCTAAAAATAAATATTTTTTTCTTTTGGTTAAAGAGACTTTAAATTCCTTTTATAATGCTTATTTTATTAGTTTTATTTTGTAAATATAGAGCTCAAAAAAGAAATTATGAATATTTTTATTTGACAAAGGGTGAGTGGTTGGAGCTATATAAATAGTAAAGAAAATTTCATGATTGAAAAAAGGAGGGGTTATATGAGTAAGGTTAGGAATGCATTCCTAATGGTAGGAATGATCATTGCACTGCTTCTATTGAGTGCTTGCGGGGGAAAGGATGAGAAGGTGGCAGAGTCCCAGGAATCAGTTGTAAACTTCTTTCTGAATTCTGGTCTAAAAACACTGGATATCTCAAAGGCAACTGACGTCAATGCCTCTACAGTGTTTACCCAGATAATGGAGGGGTTAACCAGGGTATCTGTAGGGGGAAACGGTCAGGATATTGTTGTTCCAGGGATAGCTGAGTCCTGGGAGGTAAGTGAGGATGGGCTGGTGTGGACCTTCCATCTAAGGGATGCAAAGTGGTGGGACGGACAGCCGGTTACTGCAGGGGATTTTGAGTACAGTATCAAGAGAACTCTGGATCCATCAACAGCATCTCAGTACGCATTTATACTGGCACCAATAAAGAATGCTACCAACTACAACTCGGGAAGTGCAGATGTCAGCGAGGTAGGAGTAAGGGCTGTGGATGATAAAACCCTTGAGTTTACTCTGAACTCTCCCTGCGGTTACTTCTTAGATTTAACCTACTACAAAACTCTCTATCCACAGAGAAGGGATGTAGTTGAGAAGTATGGAGACAGATACGGGGCAGCAGGGGAAACTCTCATAGCTAACGGTCCATTTAAGGTGGTGGAGTGGGTTCCAAACAACAAGGTGACCCTGGCAAAAAACGAAAACTATTGGGATGCAGACTCAGTTAAGATCGATAAGTTAAATGTTCAGATTATCCAGGATACCAATGCCCAGATGAATATGCTGTTAAATGGGCAGCTGGACATTGCAGGGGTATCCAAGGAGGAGTGGATAGAGAAGTTTAATAGAACTGGAAGGTTTGAGGTTGTTAAGGGATTTGCAGCAGGTACAAACTACTCATTCTTTAATCAGAAGGACGATATCTTCTCCAACGACAAGGTGAGAAAGGCTTTTTCCCTGGCGATAACAAGGGAGGATATGGCAGATGTAATATTCAAGGGAACCTTTGATTCAGCTTACGGATGGGTGCCGCCTAAGCTACAGATAGCAGGAAGAGAGTACAGAAAGCTTGCAGGAGAACCGCTACAGGAGCTAAAGCAGGAGAATCCAGATCCTAGGGCGCTTCTAATTGAAGGTCTTAGAGAGCTTGGGATCTCAGATAAGCCTGAGGACTTAGAGGTGACCTATCTGAATACAGGAACAAATGACTGGTCAAGAAACTACTTTGAGTATGTACAGCAGATGTGGAAGAAGAGTCTCGGAGTAGAAGTAAAGGGTGAGTTTGTAGAGTGGCCTGTATTCCAGAAGAGAATAGATGAACAGGACTTCCAGCTTGCAGGAATGGCGTGGACTGGAGACTACAATGATCCTAGTACATTCTTAGATATCTGGAGCTCGGAAGCAGGAATCTACAATATCGGATATGAGAATGAAAGATATGATGAGCTTATCAAGATGGCAGCTAACACTATAGATCAGGAGAAGAGACTGGAGTACTTTAAGGAAGCGGAGCACATTCTTCTCTATGAGGATTCAGCCATTGCACCAACACTATATAGAAAAAGAAATACATTTATATCCAAGAGGATAGACGGACTTGTAATTGCACTTTTCGGAGGGATTGACTTTAAAAATGTTTATATAGTGGAGTAGGGAGGTAGCTAAAATGCTCAAATACATCTTAAAGAGGGTGGGGATTATGCTGCTTACCCTTCTGGTAATAATCACTATGACTTTCTTTATAATCAGGGCGGTACCGGGGGATCCCCTGTCAAGTATGGCAAGGAACCTTCCAGAACAGGTGAAGCTGAACTTTTATGCAAAATATGGACTGGATGAGCCTCTGTTTACTCAGTACATTAAGTTTCTGAAAAACCTTATATTCCACCTGGATCTGGGGGAGTCCCTTGTGTATCCGGGAAGAACAGTTGCAGAGAGCATAGAAAAGTTTTCTCCTGTATCGGCAAGGCTGGGAGGTCAGGCGATATTTGCAGGATTTACAGTGGGGATCGGATTTGGAATCCTTGCTGCATTTAAAAGAAATAAATGGCCAGACTATGTTGTGATGTTTTTAGCAATTCTTGGAGTATCTGTGCCCAGCTTTGTTGCAGCTTCCCTGCTACAGTATCAGTTTACAGTAAAGTATATGGTTCTACCTACTACCGGATGGGGGAAGGCAAGCCATACAATACTTCCAACAATAGCCCTGTGTTTTGGATCTATAGCAACCTATGCAAGGTATATGAGGGCCAATGTACTGGATGTACTCCACCAGGATTATATCCTCACAGCTAAGGCCAAGGGAGTTTCAAACTTTGCCCTTGTATGGCGTCATGTAATCAGAAATGCCATCCTGCCGGCTATTACAATACTGGGACCTCAGATAGCGGGTATCTTTGTAGGTTCCTTTGTAATAGAAAGGATATTTTCTATTCCAGGGTTTGGATTCAACTATGTAAGTGCAATACAAAACAGAGACTTTTCAATGATACTGGGGCAGACGATATTTTTTGCCAGCCTCTATATCTTTGCTCTTCTTATTGTGGATCTTCTCTA
>CAYSGC010000093.1:0-11338 GCA_964430145.1 uncultured Fusobacteriaceae bacterium
AAAAAAAGACCGCATCTGCGGTCTCTAGTGCTGGTGGTGGCTCAGTCCCTGGGCCAGTATATTCTTTACATGGTCGTCATCTAGGGAGTAGTACACTACCTTTCCGTCCTTCCTGTTCTTTACTACCCTGGACTGCCTCAGTACCCTCAGCTGGTGGGATATAGAGGAGTGGGTCATCTCCAGACTTGCTGCTATATCACACACACACATCTCCTCCTGAAGAAGAAGGGAGAGTATCTTAAGTCTTGTTTTATCTGAAAAAACCTTAAAGAAGACAGCCACCCTGTCCAGTAGCTCCTCTGAAGGCATATTTTCTGCTACCTTATCCACCACATCCTGGTGGATTACATTACAGCTGCATATATCGGTATTCTTACTCATCTCTTCCCCGCCTTTCCTGCTAGTCTCTTACTACGCTAAACTTCCCCTGAAGCTGTTTTCTCAGAAGAGCTGTAAAATCTGCCTTTTTAGTCATTATAAGGGGAATTATTATCTCCTTTCTGTCCACGGTTATTACATCTATACACGCCTGAAGCTTCTTGCTTCCAGGAGCTACCATCCTCTTAAGAACAGCTGTATCTATCTCCTCCAGCTTCAGGTTCAGCTTATCGTTTTTTAGGGTTCCCCTGTCAAAATCGATTACCACTCTGTAGGAAAAAGCCATCTTAAAATGGTAGATCCCAAGGCCTGCAAGGACAAGGGCAAAGATATAGTAAGCTGCCTTATTTCCCATCTCATATCCGGTATATGCCTGAAATAATCCCATTAGCATAAGCGGGATTCCCGTTGCCAGCCACGTCACCTTTTTTTTAATCTCCAGCCCGAAGGAATACCTTCCCACAAGAGCCATATCTTTTTTTTCTATCTTTTTTACAAATTCATCAAAAAATAGCATCCTCTATCTCCTCCATCTATTTTCATTAATAGCAGAGGGAACTCCCCCTCTACCGCTATATTGTAACCTAGTTACAGGGAAAATCAAAACTAAAATATTCTTTAGTTCTTTTTCCCCAGCCTTCCTTTAGAGTACTAGGCTCTTAAGATTTAAAAACAGCAGGCTTCCCTGCTGTTTTTTTAAACCATCTATTTAACAAGTTTCTTTATCTTCTCATCCTTGTAGTCAAGGTTGTGTACCGAGTTGATATATCTGATTGTCTTAGTCTTTCCTCTAACAAGAAGGGTCTGGGTTCTGGCGATATTCCCCTTTCTCTTGATCCCCTCAAGAAGGTCTCCACTTGTGATTCCAGTGGCAGCAAAGATAACCTCATCGTCCTTTACCATATCGTCCATAGTAAGAACCTTTCCAAGGTCGATTCCCATATCCTCACATCTGCTCTTCTCATAGTTTGAGATCTTGTCGTTTTCAAGGGATACTCCCTTTACCTCGCTTCTAAGCTTCAGCTTGGCGTTCATATCTCCCCCAAGAGCCTTTATTACAGCTGCAGAGATAACACCCTCTGGTGCTCCTCCGATACCGTAGAGTACATCCACATCTGAATCTATTACCGATGTCAGGATAGATCCTGCCACGTCTCCGTCTGGAAGAGCATATACTCTGAGTCCTAGGTTCTGAAGGTCCTTTATCACAGTCTTATGTCTTGGCTTGTCCAGTACCACAATAGTCATATCCTCATATGATTTCCCAATAGCTTCCGAGATTGCCCTAAGGTTTTCCATAAGAGGCTTATTCAGGTCGATTACACCCTTTGCCTCTGGTCCTACAATCAGCTTCTCCATATACATATCCGGCGCCTTCAGGAAACTCCCCTTGTTTCCCACAGCCAGTACCGTGATAGCGTTAGCCTGACCCTGAGCGGTCATTCTTGTCCCCTCTACTGGGTCCACTGCAATATCAACTGGAGTGCTTACTATAGCAGACTTTTCAGTCGCTTCCTCGGTATTGCAGATTCCTACCTTCTCTCCGATATACAGCATAGGAGCCTCATCTATCTCTCCCTCACCTATTACTATCTCCCCGTCTATGTGGATTCTGTTAAACATAGTTCTCATGGCATCTACCGCTGCCTGATCTGCTGCTTCCTTGTCTCCTCTCCCCACATACTTGTAAGCTGCTAGAGCTGCCGCCTCTGCCACTCTGGCAAACTCTAAACCTAATTCTCTTTTCATTACTCCTCCTAATCGGTCAACCTATATATTTTTTCACCTTTTTTCTTCATCTTCAGCTTTTCCCTTGCCTGCTTCTCGATGAAGTAGTCGTTATGAAGCTCAGCTATACTTTTATCAAGCCCAGCTATACGTATTCTAACATTTTTTTCCTCTAATTCTAAGGATTTTTTTTCCGTATAGAGCTTGTTTATCTTTATGTGACTTCTGTATATTTTAGGAAGAAAGATATATCCCACAAGAATTACAAATAGAGTCAGCACAAGTTCTACCTTATTTTTTAATCTCATCTGCCTACCTCGTTCTTATACTCTTTACCAGGATCACTCCTGCTCCAAAGGCTATGAGGTCCCTTGCTATACTCATAGGAGCCATAGTTATTCCAGGCCACACCTCTATCAGGGAGAAGGTTATTATCCCCAGCACAAAATAGAGGGTCTCGTCGTGATACCTCTTGAGGAGCTTGTCCATGACCTTGGCAAAAAGAACTATTCCGAGAACAGCCCCCACTCCCACAAGACCTATGGGAACAACCTTAAGGTCACTCACAAATCCCACTATATTTGCATACTCTCCCAACAGGATCAGAAGAAGGGATCCCGATATTCCCGGAATTATCATAGCTCCCCCTGCCATAACTCCGCAGAAGATGAGCTTCCCCATATAGTAGGGAGTCATATCCCCGGCTATCATAGCCTGCATTGTATTTCCGTAGTGCACATTGTAAAAGAAAAATGCCAGGGGAATCAATCCCCCTAAAAGAAAGAGTACGCTCTCACCTCTAGTTGGAGTGAGCTTCTTTCTGTGGTGGATTACCGCAGGAAGGGAAGCCACAATCAGTCCTAAAAACAGGAAGCTGGTTCCCTCGTAGTGATTCTCAAAGAGGTACTTTACAAGTTTACTGAAGAGCAGTATTCCCCCCACTACACCTACGGCTATCTGGGATAGGAAGACTATATACTCCATCCTCTTCTTGTGGGTACATTCAAAGAACTCCCCAATGGCCTCTGTTAGCCTCTCATATATACCTAAAATAAGTGCCAATGTTCCCCCAGAGACTCCTGGTATTACATTGGCAATTCCGATCAGTGCACCCTTCCATATGTTACTAAACATCCTATTCTGCCTCCTTTATGTAGTCCAGTGCCATGAGATATCCACGGTATCCCAGCCCACAAATCTGACCAACTGCTATATCTGCTATTACGGATTTTTTCCTAAAATCCTCCCTGGAGTGAATATTTGAAAGGTGTACCTCTATTGTTTTTAATCCCACTGCCAGCACAGCATCCCTTATGGCAATACTGTAGTGTGTAAAGGCTGCGGGGTTTATCACTAAATAATCGCTTTTTCCATAGTGTTCATGCAGTTTTTCTACTATAGCACCCTCGTGGTTGGACTGAAAGATCTCCACCTCAAGGGAGTGCTCTGCAGCTTTTTCCTCTATCATACTATTGATGTCCCCCAGGGTAAGATTCCCGTAGATCTCAGGCTCCCTTCTCCCCAGAAGGTTGAGGTTTGGGCCGTGTATGACCAATACTCTCATGTGCTCTTCCTACCTTTTCTTTATGTCTTCTACTATTTCTATAAAGGACTTAATATCCTTAAAATCCTTATATACCGATGCAAATCTCACGTAGGCAACCTCATCCAGATACTTTAACTTTTCCATAATGAGTTCTCCAAGGTCCCTTGTGGATATTTCATTGTTGAGGGAGTTTTGCAGCTGCTTCTCTATATCCAGTATAAAGGTTTCCAGAGCTTCCATGCTGATATTTCTCTTCACTGTAGCACGGATAAGGCCCTTCATTACCTTTTCCCTGTCAAATTTTTCTCTGCTGTTATCCTTCTTTACCACATAAAATGGCACCTCTTCTACCTTCTCGTAGGTAGTAAATCTTTTCTTACAGTCATTGCAGGCTCTTCTTCTCTTTATGGAGTACCCCTCCGAGTAGGATCTGCTGTCAATAACCTTTGTATTTTCAGAATCACAATATGGACATTTCATAAACTGCTACCACCTAAATACTTTCTTCTCTATCTATACACTCAATTATCTCCTCTGGTGTCTTTACAGAGAGTAATCTGTTTCTAAACTCTTCATTTCTTATAAGTCTTGATATTCTCGCAAGAACCTTCAGGTAGATCTGGCTGTCTCTCAGCGGAGATGCAAATACAAAGAAGATATTTACATTTTCCCCGTCCAGGGATTCAAAATCTATTCCCTTCCTGCTGACTCCAAAAGCTATAGTTAACCTCTCAGCAGAATCTGTCTTTGCATGGGGGATAGCAACATTCTTTCCTATTCCTGTGCTTCCAAGCTTCTCTCTCTCATTTAGCGCTTTATAGGTCTGTGCCTCGTCTGTAATACTCTCAGATTCCCCTATAAGGCTCGATAACTCCTTTAGTACCTCATCCTTGCTGCTGCTCTTTAGATCCAAGCAGATTAAATCCTTTGAAAGGTGATCTGTTATCTTAACTATCTTTGGCATCTTTTATATCCTCCCCTAAAAAATGTTTGAAATTAAGGTTAGTATGGAGGTGATAATTTATGTATTTCTCCAATATGTTTATCACTCTTATTATTTTATCCAACTTATTAACACTTATTTTCTTGCCCTTACCACCAACAACTAATATCTCTAATATCTCTCTTTCATCCTCTCCAACCTCCCAGGAGCTTGAAGTTCTCTCGGCAAAAAACCTTGACTTCTCCAGATCAAAGTATTTTCCTTCATTTAATTGGAATTTTATTCCTTCCTCATCTATTATTTTAGTTAAAAAAAAGCAAATAAGCAAATACTTTTTTGAACTTTCCTGACTTTCCTCCAGGTATTTTAAGGTTTTGTGAAAAATGTTGTAGAGATAGCTGCTTCTCTGGTTTTCCACTAATGTGAAATTTAGAACAGAGAACAGATACATAGCTGTATTTATCTTTTCCATATCCGACCTTATTCCCAGGAAGGGATCCTTCAGGTCGAAGCTTGATACTATCAGATTGTCGTTCTTTTTGTAGAATATAAACTTGGAAAGAGACAGGACGTCTGCAGCACTCCTGTCTCTTTTCTTAGATTTTCTTATTCCCTTTATATAGAGATTTACCTTACCATACCTGGGGGTAAAGAGGGTCAGATATCTGTCTGCCTCCCCTGCATCCCTTTTATTTATTACTATTCCGTCTGTACTTAAAAACTTCATCTAGATCTCGAACTCTTCCTTTCCAAGGGGAAGATTTACCTGTACATTTTTGATAACCACCTCGGATATAAGGGCATCCACATCATAGACCCTTATCTTTACAGGAAAGTAGTACCCGGATATCCTGTCCAACTTATCGAACTTTATCTTGAGGCCGTTTTCATAGGATATCTCCTTGATTCTTCCTGCATAGAAGTCCTCCTTGAATACAGGGTCCGCCTGCTCCCTCTCCTTAAGATCCTTTATCACCTTGATGATATAGTTTTCCTCATTGTCCAGGTTCTCCTCGTAGCTCTGCTCAAAGAGTGGCAGGTATACTATTTTTTTATCCTTTTTATAGATATATACCTCTCCCTTGTTCTCCTCAGGGAAGGTAATCTCCTTACGGATGAGGTCTGGAAGCTTAGCAGCTACCTTGTACTCCTTAACCCTCTTTCTGTTGTTTACCACAGTTACCTCTCTGGCGTCAAACTTAAAGCTCTCTATGCTGGAAACTGTTTTTGTCTGAGCCATGGAAACTATCCCCAATAAACACAGCAGTACTGAAATAAATAATTTTTTCATACTCTACTCCTCTTCCATTATGATAATTTCATTCAAATCAAATATATTGAAATCCTGCTTTACCGTAACTTCCTTAAAGAGCTGATCCTCACTCTCCTGGATCTCTGTGATCTCTCCAATGTAGAGGCCCTTTGGGTAGATGTCGCTTATTCCCGAGGTGTAGAGCTTCTCCCCTACCTCCAGTTTCTTGTCCACTGATACGTTGTCCAGGGTCAGGATTTCAGAGTTGTTCCCCTTGAGCACCCCGAGAACCTCGTGCTGCTCACTGAGGACACTGGTATATATATCATTTTTAGTGAGGAGCTCCACCATGGAATCGTTGGCGTGTACCTCCCTCACCCTTCCAATAAGGTTCTTATCTGAAAGAACCACCATGTTCTCCACTATCCCCTGGTTTTTCCCAAGGTCTATATAGATATTCTCGTGGTAAGTGATACTGTCTCTGAAGTTTACCTTGGCCACCTTAAAGGAACGTTTAATCCTCTCTCTCATCCCCAGGAGCTTCCTTAGCCTTGCGTTTTCATCCTCCAGATGCTTGTTTCTGTTACGAAGGATCTCCAGCTTGGCCACCTCCACCCTCAGGTTCTTATTTTCATTCATTGCTATCTTATAATTTTTTATATTCTTAATTCCTTCTTTTATATCATTGGTTTTCGTATATATGACACTTTTCACCGGGAAGAAGAGCCTTTCTCCTCCCTTTTTGATTCCCTCTAATGGCCCTCTGAAGACCAAAAGGATTAAGATTATAAAAAATAAGTAATGGGCGAGCCTTTTTTTCGGCCCGCCTACTTTTTTAAACTTCATATTAACCTCTTACTAATTCTACTAAGATCTTAGAGCAATCTACCATATCTTTAATTGCTATGAATTCCTCAGTTGTGTGTACCTTGCTCATTCCGATTGCCATGTTTACTGAAGGAATGTTTTTAACATTATAGATGTTTGTGTCACTTCCTCCACCACTTGCTAGAGTTGTAAACTGGATTCCAGCCTTCTCACAAGCTGCTCCAAAGATCTTTACAACCTCAGCATCTCTGTCCATGTTGAAGCTGCTGTATCCCTTCTTGATCTCCGATTTAAACTCTGCTCCAAACTCCTCACAAGTCTTATTGAAGATATCTAAAGTCTCGTTTACAAGGGAATCAAGCTTCTCATCCTGTAAGCTTCTAGCCTCATACATCATGCTTACTTCAGGCATTACAATATTTACAGCCTGTCCACCAGATACTACTCCGATGTTTGATGTAGTTTCCTCATCTATTCTTCCAAGTCTTAGCTTAGTGATAGCGTGAGACGCTACAGTAAGTGCGTTGATTCCGTTTTCCGGTGCAATACCTGCGTGAGCTGGCTTACCTACAACCTTGATCTTACCCTTTACTGCTGCTGGAGCCTGCACAGTTAGGTTTCCTGGCTGCCCACCTGTATCGATGATGAATCCGAAGTCCGGCTTATACTTGTCTACGTCAAAGTTCTTAGCTCCTAGTAGCCCGATCTCCTCTGCTACAGAGAATACTACGATGATCTCTGGGTGATCTATGTTATTTTCCTTTACTATTCTTAGCATCTCGATGATAGCTGCGATTCCAGCCTTGTCATCTCCTCCTAGTACAGATGTTCCGTCTGTTTTGATGATTCCTCCCTCAACTATTGGAGTGATCTTATCACAAGGAAGCACTGTATCCATGTGTGAACTGAAAAGAAGCTTCTTCTTTCCTGGGGCTCTTAGGATACCGATTATATTTCCGGCATTTCCTCCGATTGCCTCTCCTGCATTGTCCTCTATAACTTCTAAACCTAAATCTTCCAATACCTTCTTAAGGTAATCTGCTACCTCTCTTTCCTTTAATGAAGGTGACGGTATCTTTACCATTTCTAAAAAGTTTTCTACTAGTCTGCTTTCGTTTATCATCTTTTGGAACCCCCTAACTTATTCTGATACCCTTTGATTATATACTATCCTTTCCCTTTTGTAAAGGAAGTCTAAACACTCTGTCTATTTTTTGAATACATTTTTTTAAATTCATCACTTTTATTTATACTTGGAACACTTTTTTATCACTACTGTGTATAATCCCCCTTAAGGAGCAATTCTCCCCAGGGGGACAAACTTTATTAACTCAGGGATCCTACATCATTCCCGGCATCCCCATTCCAGGGGCCATTGGATCCTCCTTTTTTTCCTTCTTGTCTGCTACTACCACCTCGGTGGTCAGGATCAGTGCTGAGACCGATGCTGAGTTCTGGATGGCAGCTCTTGCTACCTTGGCTGGATCTATGATTCCCGCCTCTATGAGGTTCACATACTCCTCGGTAGCTGCATTGAATCCGTGTCCCTCTGGAAGGTTCTTAACCTTTTCCAGTACCACTCCTCCGTTGAGGCCTGCATTTTCAGCTATCTGTCTCAGGGGAGCCATAAGAGCCTTCTTCACTATCTCCACTCCTATTCCCTGCTCACCCTCTAAAGTAAACTCCTCCATATCCTTGACTATCTCAAGAAGGATGGTTCCTCCTCCGGGAACTATTCCCTCCTCTACAGCTGCCCTTGTGGCATTAAGGGCATCCTCTATACGAAGCTTCTTCTCCTTCATCTCTGTTTCAGTTGCTGCTCCCACCTTGACCACAGCTACTCCCCCGGAAAGCTTTGCCAGCCTCTCCTGAAGTTTTTCCAGGTCATACTCGGAGGTTGTCTCCTCCATCTGAGCTCTTATCTGATTTATTCTGACCTTGATATTCTCCTCGTCCCCAAGACCATCCACTATAATAGTGAGGTCTTTAGTTACCTTTACCCTCTTGGCCTGTCCCAGGTGGTTCAGATCTGTATCTGCCAGGTTCATCCCCTTCTCCTCGGAGATCACTTCTCCCCCGGTAAGGATTGCAATATCTTCCAGCATAGCTTTTCTTCTGTCTCCAAAGGCAGGTGCCTTTACAGCTATTACATTAAGGGTTCCCCTCAGCTTGTTTACCACAAGGGTAGCCAATGCCTCACCCTCAAGATCGTCAGCTACAATAAGAAGGGGCTTTCCAGCCTGCATAGTTGCTTCCAGTACTGGGAGGATATCCTTCATATTGTTTATCTTCTTATCTGTAAGGAGGATAAACGGATTTTCCAGGTCCCCCTCCATCCTCTCTGGGTCGGTTATCATATATGGTGAAAGGTAGCCCTTGTCAAACTGCATCCCCTCCACTACCTCCAGGGTAGTCTCCAGGGACCTTGCTTCCTCTACAGTTATTACACCAGTTTCTCCAACCTTCTCCATTGCCTTGGCTATAAGAGCCCCTATCTCCTCATCAGCTGCTGAGATGGAAGCCACCTGGGAGATCTCCTCTATGGAGTCCACCTTCTTTGCCCTGTTCTTCAGGTGCTTTATAGCCTCTGTAGTGGCCTTCTCTATCCCCTTCTTTATAAACATAGGGTTAGCTCCGGCACTTACCATCTTGAGGCCCTCCTTTACAATGGCCTGAGCCAGTACTGTTGCTGTGGTTGTTCCGTCACCGGCTACATCATTGGCCTTGGTTGCTACCTCCTTTATAAGCTGAGCTCCCATATTCTCAAAGGGATCCTCCAGCTCTATCTCCTTGGCTATGGATACCCCGTCGTTGGTTATAAGGGGAGCCCCGTAGGCCTTTTCCAGCACCACATTTCTCCCTCTGGGTCCCAGGGTTATCTTTACAGTGTCAGCCAGGGTATTTACCCCTGCCTCCAGTTTCTTTCTTCCCTCTTCATTAAACTTTATAATCTTAGTCATATTACCTCTCTCCCTCTGCTACAGCCAGTATCTCCTCAAGTTCTAAGAGGATATATTTTGATCCCTCATCCTCTATACTCCTTCCGCTTCTGCCCTCAAAGATAACCCTCTCTCCTACGGCTACCTCCTTTACAGAACCTCCCACAGCGGTAACTCTACCATACTTGATGGTCCTCTCCTCGCTGCTTCCTGGAAGAATAAGGCCGCTGGCCCTCTTCTCTTCTATCTTCTCCTCTATCACTAATACTCTTTTTCCAATAGGTCTTATACTCACATCTGCCTCCCTGAAAATCTCAAGAATCTTTAGCACTCATTACAAAGGAGTGCTAATCCTATTAACCATTATAATATATTCTGGAAGTTAGTCAATCCCCAAAAGGCCCTTTTAATTTTTTTCAATAAAAAACAGCCACTAACTTGGGAGGAAATGGCTGTTTTTATAAAAGGAAAAATTCTATGAAAAAACTATTATTGCCTTATCTGCTATACCTATATGACGCTCCCACCCCTAAAAGAGTTTAAATTTTTTCCTTAATTTTTTTCTCCCCCAGATCCTCTATAACTCTCAGGAGGTAGCCGTCTGGGTCCACCACTGAAAACTGCTTCTCCCCCAGGAGCTTTCCCTTAAAGGGATACCACCTCTCCTCTACCTCCCCCTTGATCTCACAGGAATTTTCCCTGAGGAGCTTCACTACAGATTCCACCTCTCCCACCTCTATGGAGAGGGTTATTCCCCTTCCAAAGGGATAGACCATATCCTCCTCATCCCAGGGGTTCTCCGCCCCCTCCTCCAGGATGAGCTGAGATCCTCCAAGGGCAATGAGGGCAAACCTGTCCTCCTCCCTCCTATACTCCACTGTAAATCCCAGGATCTCCACATAAAACTTTAAACTTTTTTCCAGGTCGGTTACCGCCAGCTCCGGTATCAAGGTATTAAATTTCAAAAGCCCCCTCCTTTACTCCTTATAGATCTTATTTTTTAACCCTCTCCAGCAGGGATATGAGGTTTCTCTCAAACTCCCTGTCATCCTCTGTGGTCCTTTTCTTGGGCCCCTTGGTCCTCTTTCCTGCCCTTCTGGCCTTCTGCCCCATGTGCCTCTGAAACATAAGGGACTCTATATTGAATATATTGTAGATCATCCCTTTTGGGTGGATCACTCCACCGGCCCTCTCAAGGAGGATGGAAGCCAGTCCATAATCCTGGGTCACCACTATATCCCCCGGTTCACACATGGTGGTTATCCTGTAGTCCACTGAATCATTCCCCTGGCCCACCTGTACCACATCAAAGTCTCCACTGAGCTCGTGGGCTTCATCCACCACCATTACAAGGTCCACCCCATATCTTGCCGCCTGATCCTCACAGGCCTTCTTTGCCCCCTTAGGGCATGCATCTGCATCTACTATAATCCTCATTTTATTTCCTTCCTAAAACCGTTCTTACTTAATAGTTTACTATACTTCAATTTATTTTAACATTACTATTATCTACCTTATTAAAGGGGTTTTCTTCTTTTTCAATTCATTGTACTTTCTTTGCTTGTACCCCAAGGGCATTTCCTCGCTCTGC
Organism: uncultured Fusobacteriaceae bacterium; assembly: GCA_964430145.1. Lineage (GTDB taxonomy): Bacteria > Fusobacteriota > Fusobacteriia > Fusobacteriales > Fusobacteriaceae > Propionigenium. The sequence goes on from CAYSGC010000093.1 coordinate 11,206, forward strand.
TCACAGCATCCAAAGAAAGTCACCAAGTAACGCTGAGCCTTATAACTAAAATATAGTCGCTATCAAGATAGCTTCTTATTTTAGAAAAAAAGAGACCTCTTTAAAATGTTTCTTAAGCAGATATAATTAATTT
>CAYSGC010000094.1:0-11222 GCA_964430145.1 uncultured Fusobacteriaceae bacterium
TCCTTCTCGGCAGGACTGGGAGGAATGTTTGCCCAGTATTTTTCAGGGCTTATCCTGAATAACTACGGAATAGCCCGGGTATATAGCTTCTACTTTGTAATGTCCCTTCTAGGGGGAGGACTCTACCTTCTCCTCCTTGTAGTAAGGAAGGGAAAATCACATTGCAAGATAGAGGATGCAGGTGTAAAATACAAGTAACACTTGGAAAGGAGATCGACTATGGAAAATATAAATATCTACTTAAACTTTGACGGAAATTTAGAGGAGGCCTTTAACTTCTACAGAGAGGTTTTTAAGGGGGAGTATATATCCCTAAAAAAATATACGGAGATGCCCCATTCAGATTCCCTTCTTCCAGAGGACAGGGAAAAGGTTATGCATGCTGAACTGAAGATAGGAGAGGGGATAGTTCTCATGGGTTGCGATATCCTTGAGACCTGGGGGCAGAGCATCACCAGGGGGACAAACTTTTATATCAACATCACCCCAGACACCGAGGAGGAGGCCCACCTTATCTTCAGTAAGCTCTCTCCCGGGGGAGAGGTCCAGATGCCCCTGCAGAGGACCTTCTGGGGATCACTCTTCGGAACTGTGACAGACAGGTTTCAGACTCAGTGGATGATAAAGCTGGATATAAAATAAAAAGAAGTGTGACGTCCCATTCCTTCTTATGCAATGGATTTTTATGGTGGCGGTAATCTATAATTTCATGCTTTACTAAAAAAAGGAAGGGAGAAGCCTTCCTTTTTTATATGAGGTAGCTGAGGACTGCTCCCAGGAACATACCTGTGAGGATGATATTGATGGCCGATACATTCCTGTAGATGTGCAGATAGAACCCTGCACCCACAAGGATTATCCCCTTTACATCCCCCTTAAAAGCCAGGAGAAACTCCATTGCAGTTGCTGCCATAACTCCCACAGCAGCTGAGTTCAGCATCAAGAGGGCTGATTTGGTGTGCTTATTTCTTCTCACCCTGTCCATCTGCTTGTTGAGAAGGTACACAAAGAATACCGAGGGAAGAAATATCCCCAGGGTAGCCACCAGTGCACCCCTTATACCCATGATCTGATATCCCACAAAGGTCGCTCCAGTAAGAACGGGTCCCGGTGTAAACTGCCCCATGGCAATGGCCTCAAGGATCTCTTCGTAGGAAAGCCATCCCAGCCTCTCTACAAACTCCTGGTTCAGGTATGCTACAAGAAGATATCCGCTCCCAAAGAGGGTGGAACCTATCTTCAGAAAGGAAAAAAGGATGTCCCTGAGATTCCTCTCTGCAATAACTGCCGGTATCACGGCCACCGAGTAAAGCTTATTTCTGTTCCCAGCTCCTAGAGAGTAGAGAAGACCACCAAGACCAAAGGCCAGGATTATATACACCTCCCTCATGGGAGTAAAGGAGAGAAGAAATGCACATATGGATATCCCCAGGCAAAACTTATTCTTAGTGGATTTCTGACCCAGCTTATATACAGCCATGGTGATTATTGCTATGGCTACAGGCTTTATTCCGTAGAAGAAGTGCTCCAAATAGGGGAGCTCTCCCAGGGTGTAGTAGGATACTGCAAGGAGTATTGTGAGAAGCACTGCTGGCCCTACAAAGCAGAGGGTACCCAGAAGTAGTCCGGCTATTCCTCCCCTTTCAAGGGAGAGGTGCATTGCCATCTGAGTACTGTTTGGCCCGGGTATTACATTGGTTATCCCCACAAGATCCATAAAGTGCTCCTTGGTAGTCCATCTTCTCCTTTCCACCACCTCCTCTTCCAGCATGGCTATATGAGCTGCAGGACCTCCAAAGGCAGTGAAACCAAGCTTTATCATAACCCCTATAATTTCCTTTAAATTCATCTTATCCTCCTTAATTGCTTTAACTACTCTTCTCCCGTTATCTGACTTTCCTTCCAAAATTAACAATCTATTTACGATATCTTTAATTGATATCGTTTTTCGATATTTATTTGCTGAAATTATACTATCAGAGGATCCTCCCTGCATCTAGAAGTTTTCCCTTAAAATTACATAAAGTGTTCTCTGGAAATAGTTAAAGAGGAGGAAAAAATATGTTAAAATCTAAAAAACTTTATTGTGCAAGAATATTTAAGAATTGGAGATGAGTCATGAATATACATAGAATCATGTGCGGCGAGATAAAAAATAACAACTTTATAGTTGAAGAGGAGGGAAGGTGTCTTATTATAGACCTTACAGACTTTGAGAAAATAGATGCCTTCATCCAGGAGAAGGGGTTTGTGGTAGAAGCAATCCTCCTCACCCACTCCCACTGGGACCACCTCCTGGGGGTGGATAAATTCGTGAAAAAATACAAGGTTCCCGTATACATGGGAAGCAGAAGACCCAACTATGTGGACAAAAAGGAGTTTGGCTACACCATGGAGAAGTATGGACTAGAAACAAAGTTTGACGTGGAGGTTACCTTCTTAGATGAGGGGAATCATAGTATCGCAGGCTTTGACTTTGATCTTATAGAGGTCCCTGGCCACACCTACTGCTCGGTAATCTACTACTTTAAGGAGATTCAGACTATGTTCACAGGGGATTTTCTCTTCAGGAAGACTGTGGGAATAGTAAATAGCCAGTACAGCAACAGGGAGCTCATGGCTGAGAGCATAGCCAAGATCAAGGCCTATCCCGACGAGACAAAAATCTATCCCGGCCACGGTCCCCTGACTATACTGGGGAGGGAAAAGAGGGAGAACCTCTACCTTATTCAGGGATACAGGGAATAGAGTATGAATATAGAGGAATTAATAGCAAGGAGCAGGGAGAAAAAGGCCATAGATGAGTTTATCGGGATAGTGTACAGAAAGGATGGCAGGATCCACTTCAGATACAGAAGGGATTTTCATGAGCTCTTTGTTCCAGCTACTGAATACAGAAAGTTTACCCAGGGAAAGCAATACGACGGGGTTATCGTCTGGATAATAGAGAGTCCTCACAAGTGGGAGTTCAAGATCGACATCCCTCTATTTCCTGAAGGCCGGCACCATGCAAGGCCCCTCAACAACCCGGCCACGCAGGAGTTTATAAAACCAGTCTATGAGGAGAGGATAAACTCCTTCCTAGGGGAAAAAATAAAGGAGGAACAGGTCTTCCTGGTTCTTCTGGTAAACTCGGTGCAGTATCAGTGTTCCCTGGGGGAAAAGACCTCCATCTACAGGGACAGAGCCTTTGTGGGAAACTGGCTCAAAGGGGGAAGGGAGGATTTCCTTGAAAGGGTGAAATCCTACAAGGGAGACATCTATATCAACTCGTGTACCAAGGGGAGTATAAACAGAAACTTTCTGGAGAGACACTATAACCTCATAGAAAAGGGGGAGGGCCCCTTCAAAGTAAAGGAGATCCACGGTGCCCTGGGACTCCACGGAATTGTAGAGGCTGAGCTGGAAGACGCCGGTCTTATAGACTTGGATAATTATATCCGTTACCCCCACCCCAGCTACTTCGTCTACCAGAAGGCCAAGGGTGGAAGCGTTCACTTTCCAGAACCGGAGAGGCTGTCCCTGTCTCCACTCATCCACATGGATTACAGGATGGAGCACGTTCAGCTCACTATAAAGGCAACATAACACTGCCTCCTAACAATCTACTGGAAAACTAATTGCTTCACCTTTTTACAGATCTTATCCCTTTCTTAACAATAAAAAGGAGCATCATACTTCTCCCTTTCTGACCTCATATAATTATTTTTATAATGGGATTAATCTATAATTCTATACTTTTCTTATACAAAAATAAATGGAGGGGCCCATGCCCCTCCATTTATTTTTAAAATCCATACTTTGTTATATTCCAAAATAGTCCTGCAACTATGGAAACAATACTTAAAACTCCATAGGTTATCATTAGAGATGCTGAACTCTTTAATTTTTCAGCTATATTCTTCATATTAAAGTTCCTCCTGATATTTTAACATAACTAGACTATCAATTTGCTTCTTGTCTGAAATAATTGCATCCCATCTAAGGTATAATTTCTGTTCTATTTGTAACAAAATATTATTTATTGTTGTAAAAACCCTGTTATTTGGTTACAATATTAATCGTGTTCTCTTTATTCAATGAAATACATCTGAGAGAGGGCAGAATACATAGATAAAGGGTGAAGTAAGATGAAAAAGTTGTTAGGTATTTTAATTTTAATTCTGGGGATCAACTCCTATGGTGCCTATGAACCATGGAACTATAACTTCGTCAGTATGAGTCTCTTCCAGGGGAATAATGCTGCTGAAGCCTATGGAGACAGTGTCGATGACAGATATCTGGAGATAGAGGGGTTTCACAGATACTACCTTCTGGATATGTACTGGTTTGTGGATTTTTTTGATGTTTTTGATTCTGGGTCCAGCGATATGCACAGTAAGGATCCAAACCTCTACGGGGAGATAAATCCAAGGTTATCCCTGGACGGTCTTTTTGGAAGGGATCTGGCCTTCTGGAGATTTAGCGAGTGGTTCCTCTCCTACCAGTATGATTTTGATGACAGCTCCTATGGCGGAGGACTGAAGAGGCATCAGGTGGGTATAGGTAATAACTTTCATATAGAGGGGTTTGACTATATCAGGATGAACCTCCTTGCCAGATATCACAAGGATGCATATAACAGCAATATAGAGGGGAAGTGGGATGGTTACCTCTTTAATGTCGCTTATGGTAGAAGAATCTATACCTTTGAAAATGGTTGGAGTCTGTACTTCAACGGGTGGGTAGACTACGTCTTTGCAGCAAAGGAATCCGAGAAGAAAAGAGACTGGAGCGGAAACAGCATCGGTAGCGATCACTCCCTTCAGTGGTTTAACCAGCTGAAGCTTCAGATAAAGAACTTCGGTGTGAGCTACTCCTACAAGATAAATGAAAACTTCACAGAGGTTAAAAACTCCCATACAAACTCGGCTAACTCCAATCAGCACATTATCGGAATCCACTATACATTTTAAAGCACAAAAGGGGCAGCTGAGCTGCCCCTTTTTTATATGGGTAAATTTATATCCTCTTACTTTAACTGCTTTAAACCTTCTATAGAAAATACTGTAGTTTCCAGATCCTTCAGGATTCCGTCCTTCAGATTGTAGACTACTCCGTGAATCGAAAGTTCCTTCCCTTCATTCCATGCATTTTGAACAATAGTTGTATTGGAAACATTCTTAACCTGCTCAATAACATTTAGTTCACACAGCTTATCAAACTTTTCTTCTTCTGCAAGTCCCTCAAGCTTGTGGGCATTAAAACGACTTACATCCTTAATGTGACGAAGCCAGTTGTCTATGAGACCGTGCTGCTCATCCTCCATTGCCGCCTTTACGCCACCGCAGCCGTAGTGACCACATATGATTATATGTTTTACCTTCAGGACTTCAACTGCGTACTGGATTACCGATAGGCAGTTTAGGTCTGTGTGGACCACTATGTTGGCTATATTTCTATGGACAAATACCTCACCTGGGGGAAGGTCCATCAGCTGATTTGCAGGTACTCTGCTGTCTGAACAACCTATCCACAGGTAATCTGGTGTCTGCTGCTCAGCCAGCTGGCTGAAAAATTCAGGGGAATTATCCCTTATCTCACTTGCCCATTTCTTGTTCTTCTCAAAGATGTTATCTAAAGTCTTCAAAGTCTTCCTCCTCTACATCTAGCATCATCCACAATCCTAACACAGGTCATAAAATAAATCAACATTTTAGTACACAAAACTTATTGATATTACACGTGTTTTTTCTAAAAGCAAACATTTTCAACCTATGGCTACTTATTTCTTATGGTGACTTCAGCTACCTCCATAGTTCTTCCCTTGGAGGTCCCAACCCCTACTGTTATCTTCTGACTTGTGGATTTATACTCTATAGTATTCTTATTATTAAATTTTATCTCCTGATTGTTTATACTCATAGATAAACTCTTCCCATTTGGAGTATTTTTTACATTTACGCTTATTGGCACCCTACCCTTGTCCCACGTTTCCTTTGGAACAATTTTTTTCAAGTCTACTGGCTTCTCACCAATAACTGTTTCATACTTTTTATTGGGAGACTGCTTACTACCATCTCCATTATTCTCATACCTATCCACCTTCAGAAGGTAAAGCTGCTGCCTCTTGGGATGAATTCTCAGCATATATCCCGTAGGATTTACCGCTTCAACACCACTTTCCGTAGGGGCACCTTCTGAATCTATATCCAGGAAGATCTCCATCCTTCCTCCACCACCTAACTTTCATCAATAATTTTTTTTCGTACATTATATCCTATCTAATATCCTATAAAGTTTCAATAATATTTTATCGACTTTAAAATATATCTATTACCCTAATATAGATGAGGTTACCCTGGAAAATTAATCTTTTTTTCTTAAATTTAAACTAAAGTAATAAATTGATCTTTTTAAAGTACCAAAATCCATTGATTCTTTCTTCCATCTCTTAGATTTTAACTTGTCCAAATAAATTGATTTTTCCGGTAAAACTACTTATAATTATATGCAAAATCTTTTTATCAAGGGAGCAGCTATGAAACTTTACCTTTTTATCTTTCTCCTTCTATTTAACAACATCTTCTCCCGGGAGATTCAGCCTGTATTCTCCTCCACAGAAAGATACTGGATAGAAGCAAGAAGGGGAAAACCCATAGAGATCTATCTCACTGAAAACAATGGAATCCTGAACTACAGTAACCAGGATGGCAAAGGAGGGATCTTTCCCTCCCTTATAAGGGAATTGGAGGAAAGAACTGGACTTACAATTAGAATGATTGAAATAGATGAAAAAAGCCTTGAGGAGGCAGCCAAGACTGGTGTCCCAGATATTGTATTTGGACTAAAGGACTACAAAAAAAATGAAGACACCTACTACTACCGCGATACCCCAATAGAGCTAAATGGGGTTTTTCTAACTAGGGAGGAGGCCCCTGTTATAGACTCGCAGACAAGCCTCTCTGGCAGGAGGGTAATCTGTGTAAGGGGGAATTCCATATTAAACAAAACACTCATAAGATATGGGAGCAATGTGACGATTATTTTGAAAAATTCTGTAGAGGAGGCTGTAGAGACTCTTATGAATGGGGAAGCAGATATCTACATCGAAAACCTTCCTGAAACCCTTAACTTTATTACCAGCAATCCTAAAAGCAGGGTTAAGATAAATTACCTCTCCACCTCCCTGAGAACAAACTACCACATTGGAGTTAAGAAGGAGTACAAGCCCTTCCTGAAGATTATGGACAAGATCTTCCATGAACTGGATGTAAACAAGGACTTTCTCTATGATGAGATGCTCCTCTACCTCAATGACGGCCTCAAGTTTTCAGGAATGGTTAGAAGGTACCTTGAGGAGACCCCTCCTCTTGAGGTCTATATCCCAACAGACAGGGATCTCTACCCACTCTACTATATAGATGAGGATGGGAAGGAAGCGGGATTTCTTACCTATTACTTTAAGGATATAGAAAAGATGCTGGGAGTCAAGATAAACTTTGGAAGGGGAACCTCCCCTGAGGGCTTCAACATCAATCCCTTTATAGTAGAGGTGGGGGGAAGGGAGCTGAATAATCAGGGATTTCTTACCACTGAACCCTACTATGAGGGGAACTTCTACATCTTTAACAGGAAGGATGCTCCCTTTGTTCAAGATTCCAACTCTCTTAAAAACTACTCCCTGGCGGTAGTTAAAAACCCTGTTCTGACAGACTACTATAAGACGCTGGGAATCAAGGAGAAAAATATAAAATTCTTCCCCACTCATGAGAAAGCCATAGAGGGTGTAAGCAGGGGAGAGGCTGATCTTTTTATAAGTGACCTTAGGTGGGCAGACTACCTCATGCAAAAGCTTGGAACCAAAAATTTGAAGGTGGCAGGTGTCCTCCCTGAAAGGGTGGCCTTTAAGTTTGGAATCTCTCCCAAGGATGAGATTCTCCACCTTATTATAAGCTCCTTTGAGAGGAAGCTCTCCTATGAGTTTATAGACAGAAAGAACAGGCTGCTAAAGAGGGAGATCCATCTTGCAAGGGACTACAAGCTATCCCTCTCTATAACACTACTAGCACTTACCGGATTTATACTTCTATATCTTCACCTTAAGAGGATAAAGAGCATATATGGGAAGCTCAGGGGAATCACCATCGGTTTAGTTGACACCCTTGAAAATGCTAACAGCTATAAGGACGAGGACACAGGTACCCATGTCAGAAGGATAAACCACTACTCGGAGCTCCTAGCCCTTGAATTAAGGAGGGAGCTTAACCTTTCAAAGAGCTTTATAGAGGATATTGGCCTCTACGCCTCCCTCCACGATATAGGAAAGATAGGCATTCCAGACTCCATCCTGAAAAAACCCGACAAACTGACCCAGGAGGAGTTCGATACCATGAAGAGGCACTCAGATATTGGATACAACCTTATAGGGAGGCTGGATGTAAGTCCGGTGGCTTTAAACCTCATAAGATACCACCATGAGAGGTGGAATGGGACAGGGTATCCAGGGGGGCTTTCTGGAGATGAGATTCCAATAGAAGCAAGGATCGTAGCTCTTGCTGATGTATACGATGCCCTTAGACAGGAGAGGGTGTATAAAAAAGCCTTCACCCATGAAAGAGCTTTTGAGATAATCCTCAGTGAAAGGGGAAAGCACTTCGATCCCCAGGTGGTAGAGGCCTTTAAGAGGGTCCATAAGGAGTTTGACTACATCTTTGAAAATAACTAATGAGCAGCGTGACGTTGCATCCTGACAGTCAGCAGTAACACCTGCGGCTTAACGTAATTTTTTTATAAATTCTATACTTTCCTTAACATTAAAAAGCTGAATGAATCCCTCATTCAGCTTTTTTTACTGGAATATATATCCTTACCCTTGTTACCTCTCCCTTTCCAAGGTGAACACTTATACTTTTGAAAACCTCTATAGGATCTCCAGCCATCTCACATCCCTCTCCTACCAGGAACTCCACCAGTTTCTCATAGCTCTCCCCTATGTTCAGCCATGTATCTCTGTGCATAAGGGTGGCATAGGTTCCTCCCCCTATCCTTCTCTCCCCCTCTACCTCTTTAAAGGTATCTGGAATAAAAAATCCCAGGTTTTTTATCCCCATGTAGTCCTTCTCCTCTACACACTCCCTGGTTATCTCCTCCACATACTCATTCCCATCTCCCCCCAGCCTCTTCATCATATGGTTCAAATAGTAAAAGGCCCTGTCATACTCTTCAAAGTTAAAAGTTTCCCCAAGGTCAACCATAAATACCCTTCTCCCTTCAAACTCTATAAACTCTGCTCCTCCACCCTCTTCCAGGGTGATATTCTTTGCCTCCCTTATCTTACTTCTGATCATATCCCTGGATGCCTCTAGGGCTACTATCTTCTCCGTTACGCTTCTCTCCTTCTCCTCAAGATACTCCAGGCTCTCCTCTGGAGACCTTGTTTTAGTGTAATCCTTTATCTCAGTCAGGGAAAAGCCAGCCCTCTTCAATACCAGTATAAACCTCAGCTGAAAAAACTGTTCCTCCACATAGTATCTGTAGGAGTTCTCCTCATCTATATATTTGGGCTTAAAGAGGTCTATCTTATCGTAGTAGATAAGGGTCTGCCTTGAAATATCAAATATTTTTGCTACCTCGGTAATCTTATATTTTTTTTTCATATCTCCTCCAAACTTTTTCTTGACTGTATAGTATACTATACACTTTATAATATGTCCATAACTAGGAGGTTGAAAGAATATGACTAATGAATCTATTAAAAAAACTTTTTTTAAATTTGCAGTCCCCAGCATAGTGGGACTTCTCATCGTCTCTATGCAGACCATGATAGACGGTATCTTTGTAGGTAACTACGTTGGCCCCCGGGGTCTTGCTGCAATCAACATCTCTATGCCCTACGTGAATATTCTTATGAGTGTGGGAATGATGATAACTGCCGGTGGAGGGGTGATCTCAGCCATCCACCTGGGAAGAAAGGATAAAAAAAAAGCCGGAGAGAGTGCTGCCTTTACACTACTGTCCTTAGTCGCTATCCTTGGTAGTATAACTATCCTAAGCCTTATTTTTATAGATAAGCTCATAGTATTTTTAGGAGCAGATGCCACACTATTTCCCATGGTAAAAGCATACCTTGCTCCTATGGTAACTCTGATCATCTTCTACTGTGCACCTATCTATACAGAGACCTTTGCAAGAATAGGAGAAAGGCCAAACGCAGTCTTCCTCAGTGGAACAGTATGCTGTCTCACAAATATTCTCCTTGACTATATCTTCATTGGAATACTAGGGTGGGGGATCTCTGGTGCAGCTTATGCCACAGGAATAGCCAACCTTCTTGGAAGTCTGGCCCTAATAGGACTTTTCTTTAAGGAAAGATCTGGAATACAGCTCTATAAACCTGTAGGGGATCTGAAGCTTCTAAAGAATATCCTCTACAATGGAAGTTCGGAGATGCTTACAGTGGTCTCTACAGCTGTGGCTACATTTTTATTCAACAGAATCATCATGGAATATATAGGAGAGATGGGAGTATCGGCCTTGACAATTGTTTTCTATGTTAACAATATAGTAAATATCTCTCTTTATGGCCTGGCTCAGGCCCTTCAGCCAATTGTTTCATATAATCTGGGGGCAAGAAGAGTGGATAAGATCTACGGTGTCCTCAAGATCTCCCTCACCACAGGGGGAATCATCGGTTTAGCTTCATTTATCCTTATGAAGTTTTACAGCAAGTCCCTCATCCATCTCTTTACCAAGGGAGATCTGGAACTGACAAACTTAGCTTTAGAAGCAGCGGGATACTTTATCTTCGCTTACCTTATCTCCTTTATAAACATTATCTCCAGTTCCTTCCACACAGCTGTGGAAAAACCCCTGGAATCAGCTGGAATTGCCCTTTTAAGATCTCTGGTCTTTGTGGCTTTCTTCCTCACTGTCCTCCCCCACATACTGGGAGAGAGGGGAATATGGATGGCTGTTCCCATGGCAGAACTATCCTGCCTGGTAGTAAGCCTTCTTATGATGAATACCTCCCTTAAGAAGATAGAGGCTTCCTTGGACTACTCAACTGTTTAGTCCAAGGAATGAGGCTTCTGAATACTATGAACCAGTATTTAATACAAAAAACAAGAGACCCAGAGGTCTCTTGTTTTTTACCCTAATCTTAGTGAGATACCATAGATCACTATTCCTATTATTATACCCAAAAATGCCGCCATCATAAGCTCACTTCTGGCCTCCTTCTT
>CAYSGC010000095.1:0-11155 GCA_964430145.1 uncultured Fusobacteriaceae bacterium
AAGTATATAGAGGGAAGGTATGAGACCGAGGAGTTCTATACCAAGATAAAGGGGTATGAGAAGATCAGTGAGGGGGGAGAGAGGTGCTTCAGGTGCTATGAGCTCCGTTTAGAGGAAGCAGCTATAAAGGCAAAAGAGCTGGGGTTTGACTACTTCTGCACAGCCCTTTCCATAAGCCCCATGAAGAATGCCAGGAAGATAAATGAGATAGGGGAAGCTCTAGAGGAGAAGTATGGAGTGAGGTTTCTTCATGGCGACTTTAAGAAGAAGAATGGATATAAGAGATCCACAGAGATCTCCAGGGAGCAGAACCTCTACAGGCAGGATTACTGCGGGTGTGCCTTCTCCAAGGCAGAGAGGGAGGCGTACGCCAGAATGAAGAGAGAACAGGAAGAAGTTAAATAGAGGCAGTAACCTTTTTAATTTAGATTAAAAGAAGGGGAACCATTGGCTCCCCTTCTTTTGCTTAGAAGATGTATTTGAATCCAGTGCTTACCTTATATCCGTCATAGCTAGAATCCTCTTCATAGCTACCCCTTACATTGAAGCTCCAGCTGCCATTAGTGTGGGTTTCCAGCCCCACTCCCAGCCTGTAGATATTGTCGCTGACATCAAGAGCTGGGATCTCATAGCTTCCTCCAGCTAGTTTTAGAGTTTGCTCATCATATATGTCTCCATACTCATGGAGCCATGAGATGTTGAAGTGAAGCTTTAATTGAGTATTATGTACAAGAAACTCTTTTATGGCCTCTACTCCTGCTTCACTAACTAAGGAGTTGTATCCCTCGCTGCTCTTTTCCACTCCCACAACTGTATCTTCCTTAAAGCTGTCCTGCTCAATTCTGGAATAAGTAAGACCTGCTAATGGCCTGAATATCCATCCTCCCATATTGTAATCATAGCTTACTTGGGAACCGGCTGAAATCACATAGGAATCAAAGTCTGTACTGGGCTCATATTTGTTATCTCCCACTAAAACAACTCTGTCTACATCATTTTTGTTGTAATCAAATGCCAGAATTGATCTTAGCTTCCAGCTTCCAGCCTCTTTCTTGTGATATCCTCCAATATGGAATGTTTTTGTCTCGCCGCTTCCTCCGTCATCGAAATCTAAATCGGTATCAGCATATCCATAGCTGAGTCCCAGTCTGTCTCCTGACTCAAGCTCCTTGTCGTTAGCTAAAATTACTCCGTAGCTGTCAAAATTGAATCCCTCAGTATCGGAACCGTCATACTCACCAAAGTTTCCAAAAATATTTACATATTGATGGACTCCCTTATCGTTGCTTACATCTACCATAGGAGCATTCTCGCCACTGAGAGTAAGAGTAGTTGAATCTGTATAATCCATAAAGGATCTTACATTTTCATGGAATTCCCTGCTAACAGTTATATTAATAAATGGATAAGCAGCATATTCAGTACCCTTTATGTCTTCCAGAGCGTTATTAAGAGCTTTAGCTGCAGTAGCTTCATCCATATCTGTGCTCATAAGCTCGTTTTCAAGTATATCGTATACCTCTGCCAGTTGAGTGTCGTTGTTGTTCTCAAAATCGGCATCTAAAACACTTGCAACGCCATCATTTATATCATATGCAAGCTCTATAAACCCAGCTCTCCTAAATGATATGCTTGAAGGTGCTGTTGCTGCGTCTGTTGCTGTGAAATCTAAAGGAGACACAGCACTTCTCCTGCTAGAAGAAAGACTCTCAACTGCATTTATTTCAGGGGTTGTTTCATCTACCACTTCTGCTGTCCATGCATAGGTATTGGTTTGAAGTTCAGCCTCTTCACCTGATGTTGCGGTAATGGTCATATCTTCAGTGAGCTGGTAGGTAAAGTTATCTGTACCTACTTTATCCACACTCTCTATGTCGTAGGTTAGGTTACCATCTACCACCAATTTAGAGGCAACAATTTCACCAGCTTCAAGGGCTTCAGGTGTTCCCGCCATAGCAACTATGAGGTTACTTTGCTCACCGATAACGACATCACCTTTATTTACAATTAATCCTCCATTACCCTTCAGTGTCCATTCTCCGTGTATTTTTGCACTTTCAAAGTTTTCTATCCTACTGTCGATGATATTCTTGTCTGTATCCTTTTTATCTCCGTTGAGGGTTATTCTGTCCTCGCCCTCTCCGCCGTCCACAGTGTATATAACCCCTTCGTCTCCAACACTTGCTCCAGCCTTAACTATGAAGTGGTCATCCCCCTCACCTAAAAGTACGTCGCCTATTAATATAGCACCATCGGAAATATTTACCGTGTCGTCACCGTTACCAGTCTGGATATCTCCATAGGTCTTACTTCCCTTGCTTAGGTTCACTGCGTCGTCTCCCTCACCGGTTTGGATATCTCCATAGATCTCACTTCCGTCATTTAAGTTCACAACATCATCACCGTCAGAAGTAACTATTGCTTTATCTGCCTCAATAATTCCACTGTTATTAACTGTACCTCCAGTAGCCAGATATATTCCGATTCCGTTTTCTACGCTGATTTCTCCGTTGTTTTTTACTTCCAGGTAAGTTTCTCCCAGTTTGTAGGTTTCTTCAACAAATGGAGTAATTAGAGTTTCATCATCTGGATTTGGAGTGACCACTACATAGATACTGTCGGGCATCTCCTCTCCAATATCCTCAGGAGCATGTATTACAAATTGATACTCTTCCACACCATCTATAACTGTATAGAGAGTTCCTATCTGCTTTTCTATGGGTTCCTGGTTGTCTCCGTTCTGGGGTTCTGCCAGGATAGGTTCCTCTTGAATTATGATATCTTCCCTGGTAAGGTCGATCTCCTTAACCGAGATGAGTTCTTTGTCTTCAATTTCCTCTACAGGATTTATTCCGGCGTATATTCCGTAGTTTTTATCTCCACTCTCGTTGTTTATAGTTATTCTTCCGCTGTTCTCCACTATAGCTACTGCCATCTCTGGTTCCTTGATGACATAGTCTTCTAAGATTACCTGTTCCTCCTCGTCAGCTATGGCTTCTAGACCATCTTCTTCTTCCTCAACCACTGGAAGAAGAACCCCACCCTCAAGAACCTCAGGCAAGTATTCTATCTGCTGGTCTGCTAATGCAACTATACCTGCTCCTTCTGAATTTTCTGTGCCATTGTGACTGACTGTTATATCTCCAGTATTTTTAACTGTGGAGATTACAAACTCCTCCTTGCTCTCCTCTGTATCATCGGGGTGTCCGGCCATTATACCGAAGGCTTTTGCATCAAGACCAGTGGCAGAAACTTCTATAGTCCCTTCATTAACCATACCGTATTCTATAAGAGAGGATCCATCCTCAGTGTTGTTAAGATTTCCCGCATATCTTCTGGTAATAGGAGTTCTTTCAGAGTCTGCTCCTTCGATGGTATAGTAGCTCCCTGCCCTCATTCCAAAGGCTGCTGCCGCACCGTTCATGGCAGTGGCAGTAGCTGTGATCTCTGCTCCACTGGTATTTATATAGCTGTCGTAATTGTTTTCTATTATATCTATCTGAACCCCCTTTGGAGCTGAATCTCTAGTTTTTGGGAGTACAGGGCCTTCTGGCTTCTCATAGACTGGTTTCTGGAGACCGTTCCACACCACATTACTGGCTATTCCGTTGGCGATGGCCATTCCACTATCTCCTTCAGATACCGACTCCACAGTTATATCCCCGCTGTTGGTGAAGCTATTATTAATTTCCACTTCTTCCGGTTCTATTATTCCTGTTGTCTCAATTAAGTTTTCAGGCATTCCTCCCGGAGTATCCATGAATTTTTCATGTTCCTCCTCAGTAATAGGGAGGAATCCAAGCCCTTGGTCCAAGGTGTCATCATCTATATCAAGTATTCCGTCTCCGTCATCATCGTTATCCTTTCTGTTGTTTATTCCGTCGTTGTCGCTGTCGTGGTCAAAGTAGTCTACTAATAGACCTTCAGCTTCTTCAGGAGATAGGGAGTTGATATACTTCTCATTATAGAAACCGTCACCGTCTGCATCAGGGTCGACCTTGTTATCTATACCATCTCCATCCAGGTCACGGGAAAGTTTTGGGTCTAGAGGTGCTATGTCGACCCCATCGCTGACACCGTCTCCATCGCTGTCAAATATAGTCTCCACCTTGGTCAGAGAGCTTATTCCCGATGCCAGTGCTGTATCTCCTTTAACCTTTACAGCTATTGAACCATTGTTTGTTATGTACTGGTTTAGGCTTTCTTCTGGAGCCATCTCAGGCGCTACTCCTCCTCCATCTTCTGAAGTTACATCAGCTGTTGCCATGAGTGTCGCTCTCAGCTCATCAGTTTCCTCAGCTTTAAAGTCATCAACTCTTCCTTCTGTGATTATCTCAGGTACTACTCTGCTGGATGCTATTCCTGCACCAAAGGCAAACTTCCCTTCAAGAGTCTCAGAGTTGTTCACATCTACATTAATTACTCCGGTGTTTAAAATATATTTATTTTTTATTCCGATAGCCGGCCTCTTGGTTTCAGTAGCAGTTTCCTCATCTTCACTCTCTGCTACTGCATCGGTTTTCGATAACGAGATTTCGCTGCTCTCAGTTTGGATTTCTTCCAGTAGAGATGCAGCTAAAAGTATTTCCGAATCCTCGCTTCCGCTGTTTTCTCCACCCTGGTGGTCATCCCTGCTGCCTGGAAGATCAGGAGGCATTCCTATATCTGCTCCTATGAATTCAGGTTTTTGAGCATGCTCGTTCATCTCCTCCTCCTCCAGCTCGGATACCTCAGCCAGGATACCTACTCCAGTAGCAGTTCTACCGTTACTAGTTGCCTCTATCAACCCTTGGTTTATGACGGTATTTTGATAGCTGACACTTTCTATTCCCAGGGCCTCCGCTCCCCTTTCAGAGGCAGTAGCACTAGCTATTATGGCTGAATCCTCGGAGTTATAGATAAACTGTGAATTTTCAATGGCTTCAGCTGTTGCCCATATTCCCTTTGCCTCGGCATAGCCATTTGTAGAACTTGCTTCAGCACCGATACTTGCATTAATTTCAGCCTCTTCATTGTAGGTATTAAATTCATCCAGTTTTCCCTCATACTGATCTTTAAGCTCCTCTGTTACCGCACTGTAGATATTCAAAGTCTCTCCGCTGCGTTTGCTGTCCATAGCTTCCTGATCTACAGTGAGATCATAGTCTCCGTTTGTTATCTCGGTATATGCTCCCCTTCCTGCACTTGTTCCATATACTCCCACAGCTCTGGCACCAAATATCTCCTTACCCTCTGTATCCTTAGTATAGGTATAGTCTAGATCAGCGGAATTCTGCCCCTCGGTGGAGGTCACCACTATTTTTCCTGTATTATTTATGTCCGATACAGATTCTCTTCCCCTGGCTTTGGCTTTTATACCAAAGGACTGAATTCCCACAGGGGCATTCTTTGTGCCTTCAACCATATCTGTACTGTTATCTTCGATGGTTCCATTCACGGTGATATTTCCATTGTTGTTAGCATCTATCCTTGATGGACGTCCGCTGTTAAAAACATTTATACCGTATAGGTTTCCTGAAGTTGGATCTTCGGCTATATTTGTTTGGCGAGCATCCTTCATTGTCACCTCTACATCTATCTCTGCTCCTTGAGAATTTTCAATGGTTGTCTGAGTACCCTCGGACATTCTGGAGTTTATACCCACAGCCTGAACAGCTGAAAGATTTTCACCTGCGATACTAATCCTGCCTTTATTGGTTATATTGTTGAAAACCAGAGCTTCCACAGGCTTGCTTCCACACCCGTCGCTTCCGCCGGAACAGCTTCCATTTCCATGTCCGCCACTGTCAGATGATGTGAGAGCTGCTACTTCATCCTCAGATGTTAATGCAGCTCTTAATGTTTCCTCTGCAGGCACAGGCTCAATAATTTCTGTAGCCTCTGTGAGGGTATGATCATCATACTCTCCTACATTTATTCCCATTATTCTGGCAACTTCCCTATTTTCAACTCTTGCTTCTATATCACCGCTGTTATCTATACTTACATTCATTGGGAGGGAAGAGATCTCCTCCTCGCTGGAGCTGAGCAGTACAGGTTCGCTTATCCAATCAGGTGTAGGATTCTCTGCCTGCTCTACTTCTGTAGTAAGAAAAACATTAATTCCTGTAGCTCCGCCGAACTCTTCCTTGAGAGGCTCCTCAGCCTCTTCAGCAACCACTCCAACATGGGCCTCAATAATACCTGGATTGTCTATGGATACCTTGGCAAATGGAGTATCTATTCTGATTCCCTCAGCCTCAACATCACCCTCTACAGATACCTCACCTGCATATACTTCACCGGTTCCCTCCTCTTCTGTACCGTTGATTACTTCAATATCCGGATATGCATATACCGGATCTTCCTCCTCTTCCTCTGTAGGTTCATCAGCTGATAAAGCTAAAAAAGCTTCCTCCTCCTCAGTATCCACAGTATCTAAAAATTCCAGATGGATTCCATATGCCGATTTTCCCTTTACATCTATCTGTCCTCCATTTGCTGCCCTGAAATATGAGTTTCCGTATGGGGTTATTGTATCATCTGCATAAAATTCAAATAACTTATCTGTTCCCGGAATGTATATTCCAGAGCTGATTCCACCTGTATTTATAACGTTTAATACGCCGGTATTCTCATTGATGAGATCAACTTCTATCTTAGATGTAAGAAGACCTTCCGAGCTGGGATAAGTTCCCACCACTTCAACTCCTTTTACAGAGGTAAGACCCTCTTCCTGCGAGCTGCTCTCTGAAATAACTATGTCGTTTGACCAATCCCAGACAATCCTTCCCTCATTTGCTATTATTTCTGGCTCAACTTCTACACCTGATGCTACACCGTTGATCATTAAGCTTACAATTAAAGCAAGCGTAATCTTAAACTTTCCTTTAAAACATCCCTTTGCCCTTTTTTCAATTATATCCAGGTAATTGCTTTTCATGACTATCTTCCCCCTCATTTCATCCGCTAAAAAACACTAGAAATGGACCAAAAGCTATTCACTACCTGATATCTTATACATGGTTATCACCTTCTCTTCATTGGATTAAAAGATAAGAAAGAGTCTAAATTTCACATTCTTGAGTAGTTCTGAGACTATATTTTCATAGAAAATTTTTTCTCTTTAAAATTTCTTTCTTTAAAAATAAACAAACGTTTAAAAGACATCAGAAATATGTTGCCCCTCATCTAATGAAATTTTGCGTTTAAACTTAAAAAATATCACCTTATCACTTGATATAACATTCATAAAAATATGTAATAAGTCAGTTTTAAAACCTTTAAATTGAATGAATTAATTTAAAGATAAATTCATTTATTTTTTTAAAAAAGAAAGGAATTTATGAGATGTGATTTGGACTTAAGTTATAAAATATAAATGAAAGAATTAACGAAAATAAACGATTATTAATTCTATAAAATAAATCGGTAGTGGTTGGAAAAGATATATTTTCTTGTTGAGAAAATATTATCGGATGTGGCCAATATTGGGAATATTAGTAGAGAAGATAAAGGAATCTTCAAGTAGAAAATAATTCAATGAATACCTCTAAAAAGGAAGTCCCAGGATATAGAGGTATAGTTTCCTAATATGGAGGTGGTTTTATGTATAGATATTTACTGATACTGCTCCTGCTGTTTACAGCCTGTGATTCTGGGAAGAAGGTAGAAGTGGCATATAAGGGAATAGAGGATTTTAAGGTGGAAAGATACCTGGGAGAGTGGCATGAGGTTGCCAGGATAGATAATAGATTTGAAAGGGACCTTACCAGGGTCACAGCCAGCTACTATAGAGATAGTAGAGGCAGGATAAAGGTTGTGAATAGGGGCTGGAATGCTGAAAAAAAGAGATGGAAGGAGGCCAGGGGCTTAATAAAAACCACAGAGATTCCAGGAAGACTGAGGGTATCCTTCTTCAGGCCCTTCTATTCAGATTACAGAGTTCTTCAGGTGGACAGGGAGTACCGCTATGCCCTAGTGGGAGGGAGCAGGAGCAACTGCCTGTGGATCCTTTCCAGGGAGGAGGAGATTCCAGAGAACCTAGTGGAGGAGTACACAGAAAAAGCCAGGGAGTTGGGCTATGAAGTGGATAGATTGATCTTTTTTAATTAAGTAATAGTTGTAAAGTTCTTTAAAAAATGATATACTTGTAAAGCTTATATTTTGGAATACAAAATAAAATGTTTTGTGGAAGGATTGATTATGAAGAATATTATCCAGTTAAATGAGGTGGATGTCTACTTTAAGGAGTATAAGGTACTGTCAGACCTTACATTTAATATAGAGGAGGGGGACTATATTGGTATCATTGGTCCAAATGGTTCTGGAAAGACCACCCTTGTGAGGTCCATCCTGGGACTTGGGGGAGAGGTCAGGGGAGAGATAGTTGTAGGGGACAGAAAGAATATAGCTTATCTTCCCCAGCTTACAGGAAGCAAGAGTAAGTTCTTTCCCGCTAAGGTAAGGGAGATTGTGGCTACAGGTCTTCTTAAAAACAAGAGCTTCCCAAAGTTTATGACGAGAAGGGACCACGAGAAGGTGGATGAGGTATTGAAGGAGCTGCAGATGTACGATAAGAGGGACAGCCTAATTGGGGAGCTCAGCGGCGGTCAGAAGCAGAGAGTACTTCTGGCAAGGGCCATAGTTTCAGAGCCTAAGATACTTATTCTGGATGAGCCTACAAGTGCTCTGGATCCCAAGCTAAGGGATAAGCTCTACAAACTTATCTCGGAGTTGAACAGGAAGAAGGGCCTTACGGTACTCTTTATATCCCATGATGTGGGAACCATAGAAAAATATGTGGACAAGGTTATGTACCTGGACAAGAAGCTTGTGTTCTACGGGACACCTCTGGAGTTTGAGAGGTCCGAGGAGATAAAAAAATATACTGGAAGCTTGAAGCACTAAGGAGGAGAAGGAAATGGATATTATACTGGAAGCACTATCATACAACTTTATACAGAGAGCCCTCTTGGGAGGGATACTCATATCTGTAACCTGTTCCTTTCTTGGGGTCTTTCTGGTTCTCAGAAACTACTCCCTCATAGGGGACGGGCTGGCTCATATTAACTTTGCCACTATAGCCATAGCCCTTCTTATGGGATTCTCACCCCTGATGTTTTCCATCCCCCTCACAGTGGGAGCCTCCTTTATGATCTATAAGCTGAACTCCTCCAAGAAGCTGGAGGGAGACACAGCCATAGCTCTGGTATCATCCTTTTCTGTGGCTCTGGGGGTAATAATAAGCAGTCTGGCCAATGGGTTTAATATAGATCTCTTCTCCTACCTATTTGGGAGCATCCTTCTTATTACCACCAGCGAGCTCTATATCTCAGTGGGAGTTTGTTTGACCCTTATTGTGATAATGGTGTTTTACTACAACGATCTTCTATCCCTGACCTACGATGAGGATTTTTCAAAAGTTATGGGGATCAAGGCAGCTTTTTTAAACAATCTTACCCTTATAATAACAGCTGTGGCAATAAGTGTGGGGATAAGGCTTGTGGGGACTATGCTAATATCAAGCCTCATAGTCTTTCCCAGTGCCACCTCTATACACCTTGCCCGTAGCTTCAAGGGGATGATCTTCTACTCCCTTGCTGTGGGGGTAATCTCCATAGTAAGCGGGATAATCATATCCTATGCTATAGACATTCCCAGCGGAGCTACCATAGTGGTAATAAACTCAATATTATTTGCAGGAAGCTTCCTGATAAAGAGAAGATAAGGAGCCGGTTTAACCGGCTCTTTTTTATTTTTAAGGAAAGTATAGAGTTCATAAAAATATATCTGAAGTAATTAATATTCTAGCTGATATGCAGTTAACCTTACGTTACCTTTATTATAAAATAACATGTGACTATAAATTAATCCAATAATATAAAGCCCTTATATCAGGATTGAAAGGGATAGGGCATGATGCACCATTTTATTAAAAAACAATAATTTGACACCGATCACTTTTTAATATATATGGTATCTTATGAAAAGAGAACTCGTTAATGAAAAGATTTAGATAAAGGAGAGGAATATGGAAGTGAAGGTTTACGAGGATGAGAGGAAGCAGCAATTGGAAGGAAATTTAAGTGGTGTGGGAGTTGTGTGGATATTTTCTGTGATGTTTTTTATACCAGTTTTTTTGTGGATTTTTATGTACTTTCCATCCTCATATATTGAGCTGTCTACAGGAACATGGATATATTATAACATTTATTTTAAGAGGGTTATTGACGACTTAGGGAGTATCCTGGTTTTGCTCTACTTTGCCAGAACCTTCAGGCTGGCTGGAGTGGATATGAGGGCAATTATGGGAAGGCGGGAGATCCCTATTAAGAAGATATTATTTTACGGGATATTATTTGTTATAGTTAAAATATCAATTTTTGTTGTTGTAGATTATTTTAGGCTGCCAGTTCCCCATGATTACTATGAGCTTGATGGGAAGCCCTTTAGATATGTTCTTCTTTTTTCGTTATCTACCACTCTATTAACTCCAGTTTATGAGGAGTTTGTGATGAGGGGGGTATTATTTAATAAGTTGTCTGAGAGATTAAGTCTGAAAAGCTCGGTTATTGTTATAGGAGTGTTATTTGCTTTTCTCCATGGGTTTACTAAGGGGATGGTCTTTATTATCTCCGGATCGACATTTTACTATGCTTATATATACCATAAGACAAAATCTCTCTATGCTCCTATCTTTTTTCACTTTGTGGGTAACTTCATAGTATCTCTTCTGGATCTCTTGACCTATAATGTTCCTGAGTCTGCTGAAGATCATATGTCTAAATCTGCACTAATGGTTAGCTTAGTCATGTTAATCATATGCTATCCCTTTGTCATAAGGTTATTAAAAACTATGTGGAGGGATCTCGCCGATGAAAGGGAAAGCGTTTATATGCACAATGTGAGGGAACTGCATGGAGACATTGAGTTAGAGACAGTCAGGGAAAGCTAGTAAAAATGAAGATTTTGTAGTAAAATAGAGGCTAGTTCAACAGAATAGGAGAAGTAATATGTGGAATAATAAGAGGTTTCACTCGCTGAACTATGCCCTTAAGGAGGAGTTTGGTGAGAAGATATATAAGGTGTCTTTAGACGGGGGATTTACCTGCCCCAACAGAGACGGCAAGGTAGGGAGAAGGGGATGTATATTCTGCAGTGACAGCGGGAGCGG
>CAYSGC010000096.1:0-5135 GCA_964430145.1 uncultured Fusobacteriaceae bacterium
CCTCCTTCTCCAGGTCTTTACAGGTATTTCTCACTGCAGGGTGCTCGATGCAGCTTGTAATTATGTGGTTTCCTCTTCTTTTATAAGCTCTTGCCACTCCACGAATAGCCATATTATCAGATTCTGTTCCAGAAGCTGTAAATACTAATTCACTTGCCTCTACTCCCAGTATATCCGCTATGGTTTTTCTAGCTTCCTCCATCGCCTTATTTGACTCTTGACCAAAGCCGTGCATGCTTGATGGATTTCCGTAAACTTCCCCAAAATAAGGTAACATAGCCTCTAGGACTTTATCATCTACTCTAGTTGTAGCATTATTGTCTAAATATACCTTCATTTCCATCCTCTCCTGAACATTAGTTAATATGAATATAGCATTCTTTATGTGCCCTGTCAAGATTTTATTATGTTGTCAGCCTAAGTATAGCACAGCAACTGCTCCTATTCAAGAAATTATGCTCTTTTCTTGTACTATTTATCACTTGCTTTCCTGGCTTCCCTCATCTTTTTCCTTCCATAGTTACACAGCTCATTTATTTCACACTCCATGCACCTGGGTCTTCTTGCCACACATACATCTCTCCCCTGAAGTATCAGGTAGTGGGAGAAGTCTATCCAGTGCTCCTTGGGAACTATCTCCATGAGCTCCCTCTCTATTATTATAGGATTATCCCCCTTTACAAGGCCTATGAGGTTTGTGAGCCTCTTTACGTGGGTATCCACTGTGATCCCCGATGCAAGTCTCCACACCTCTCCCCTCACTACATTGGCGGTCTTTCTTCCCACCCCTGCCAGGGCTGTGAGCTCCTCCATCCCCTGAGGTACCTCGCCGTTATATTTTTCCACTATCTCCATACTGGCTGCCTTGATATTCTTGGCCTTATTCCTGTAAAAGCCGGTACTCTTTATGTGTCTTTCAATCTCCTCCACAGGCATAGCTGCAAAGGCCTCTGGAGTATTTACATGCTTGTACATCTCCTCGGTGACTATATTCACCCTCTTGTCCGTACACTGGGCCGACAGTATTACAGCCACCAGCAGCTCAAAGGGTGTGGTAAAGTTCAGGGCACACTCTGGGTTCCCAAACTTATCATTCATTATCTTTATTATCTTTTTGGTCTTTTGCTTCTTGGTCATCTATTCTCCTTGATATCTATACCTCTCCCCAGGTTCTATATACTCAAGACCTATCTCGGTGTAGATCTCCCTCTCCTCTATATCTTCCCTTCTGAGCTCCATCTCCCTCTCCCTGTAGATCTCCTTTATCCACTTGACGTGCTTCTTAGGTCCAGTGGACTGCCACAGGGTAAAGTTGTATCTCCTCTCGATCTCGGGAATGGCGTGGATGCATATCCCGCTTTTCAGCTGAAACTCATACTTGTTTATCCTTCTCTCGATCTCGGGGTAACTCCCTACTACTTCCAGTACCTCTCTCTTCTCCCCCAGTACAAGGAAGTCAATATCTCCTACATCTTCCCTTCTTCTTCTGAGGCTTCCGCTGGGTTCACAACTGTATCCCCTCTCAGAGAGGTATTCCTCCAGCCCTCTATACTCTCCCACGGCAAATTCATATGAAAAACGCTCCTCCATCTTCCCCTACCTTCCAAAACTTCTCTATTTTATCCCCTTCTCTTTACACCCTTAAGGTCAATTCAGCAGATATGCCCCTTTAATCCTTTCCATCATAAACTAAAAGCTTCTGCTGCTAACCTCTATATAACTACTACATCCTCTACTCCCAGGGCCAGAGCTCTCCCTTTCAGCTCCTCCAGGTACTCATCCGAGGGGGATTCTACTCCTTGGAGCTTCCCCTCCCTCACACCTATCCTTCTGTACTTTATTATCTTATACCTTACTCCCCTTCCACCTATGACATTGGAAACCTCCTCCACAGTCTGGGTGTTATCGAGCTTTTCAGGCACAACCACGGTCCTTACCTCAAAGAGCTTCCCAAGATCCAGAAGGAACTTCAGGTTTTCCTTCACATTTATATTTCCCTGCCCGGTAAGTTTCTTGTGCTCTCTCTTATCCCAGGCCTTTACATCCACCATAAAGGCGTCGGTTACCTCTACAAACTCCCTGTACCTCTCCTCCCATAGGGGAAGGGATCCGTTGGTATCTATGAAGCAGTCCAGCTCGGTCTCCTCCTTCACCCTTTTAAAGAGCTCCGTCAACTCCTTATACTGAAGGGTGGACTCTCCCCCGCTGATGGTGATCCCCCGGAGGAAGGGTGCTACCCTCTTTATCTCACCTAGGAGTTCCTCAGCGGTATAGCCTCTCACCATGGGGCTGGCGTCCTTAGGGCAGGTCCTAATACACTTACCACACTCTATGCATCCCTCTGCATCCCAGACCACCTTCCTGCCCTCTTTTTTCAGAGCACCTGTGGGACAGCCTGCCATACACTTCTTGCATGAACTGCACACCCCTATGGTTTCAGGGTTGTGGCAGTAGTCGCAGTTGTAGTTGCACCCCTGGAGGAAGATCGCCATCCTGTTCCCCGGGCCGTCTACACTGGAAAACTTTATTATCTTATTTACCAAAAGTGTCATTTTTATCCGCCTTTTCTAATAAGTTTTATCTCTTTAATCTACCCAAGCCTTTCATTCATTCTTTGCTTACCCAAAGAACGAACCAAGAAAGGGTACCTCTATCAGAAAACTCTATTTCATAATTAAAAAACTTTGAAAGAATCGTATCGGTTGCCCACGTTCAGGTAAGTCGACGAATATCTTTCTAATTTTTTTCTCATATTCCATTTACGATTTTTCTGAATGAGGATATTTCATCTAAAGCGTTTATTTTATTATTGATGCAGTCAATGCCGAGCTAATAAGACCTGCAACAAACTCCCTAATTTCTTTAGAAAAGCAACTTCCATCTCCTTCTTCTCTAAATTTCCTTAACTGTTCTTCCGAGATAGCCGCTTGATTTGCCAAATGAAATGATATTTCCTTTAAAACTTCACTCTGTTCCTTGTGCACCTCTACTAGCTTGTCTAAACTTGAACTTAAAGCTTCTATTTGAGTAGCTTTTTCCTGAGATATTTCTAAATTTTCTAAAAACTCCTCCCCAGCTAAAGTTATACTTGTTTCATAAGAATGTAGGTCAACTCCTCCTTGATCATACGAAGTAAACCATAAGCCATCTATGTAGTTCCAATCTTTTCCCCATTTTATTAGCTCTTTCAAATTATCCTTTCCAAACATTTTTATATATTCAACGTCTTTCTTTAGCCACCCTTTTTTTACTTCTTCTAGAAATAGTCGTCTTTTTCCACTCATAACCTATTACTCTCCTATTTTTCGTGTTAATTCGTGTTAAAGCTCTTTAATGTTTTTACTTTTTTATCCACTTCTCCATATAGCGCAATGACCTGAAAGCATCTCTGCCCCCAAGTCATCCACTTGAAATTATAATTTTTTATAATTTGTAATTTTATTTACTTTTCACCGGCCTGCCTTAATTTTCTTGATAGGGCTCCGCTGTGATCCGCTGCTCCCTTTCCCAGAACAGTGGTGTCTCTGAGAACTGCTTCTCCCCTTTCAAGCTTCTCTATCTCAGACCTCTTTACCAGGTAACCGGTTACCCTTACCACGTCACAGTCGCTTCCGTAGAGGGAGTAGAACCTCATCCCTGCTCCAAAGGCTCCCCTTATTATATCCAGGATAGATTCCTTGTTGTTCTCATAGGTCCTGTCAAATACAAAGATATCCCCTATACCGCTTGGGAAGTATTTGTGGAATGGTGCCGACTGAACTACATGCTCAAACATCTCCGGTTCCTCTCCCACTGGAATTCTGCATCCCGGACTCTCATTTTTATCCGTCTCTATACCTACCTGGGAGTGGAATAGGTGCTTGTTGTCAAAGTAGGCTCCTGCATACTCCGACCTGTGGTCCTCTATCATGGAGGATATAGCCTTTACTATCTCCATTGCCAGCTCATCAGCTTCCCTGTCCCTTCCAAATTTCAGGTCCCTCCCCTCTTCCTTCATGAGGGTGTTGGTGCATTCAGCCAGGCCTACTATTCCCAGAAGTCCCGTGAACTGTTCCTTTTTAAGGAATCCCTCCCTGACCAGGAAGTGGGTCTCGTAGAAGCCGCTCTCCTCTATTATAAATCTGCTTCTCTCATCTATATATCCCAGGGTTTTCTCCACCAGGTGCGGGAGAGACGTCTCCATAAACTCCTCTACACTGTCACTATCCTGAGCCAGCCTTCCAAGTCTCATCCTTACAAGGGTATTTGCTCCTCCCCCCACCTTAAGACCATTGTAGCAGCTGACGATTCCATACTCTCCTCCAAAATCCTCTGCAAACATCCTGTTATTGGCAAAGCTTGGCTTAGCTGTAGTAAGAGCTGTATCTATACTCTGGATAGCCAGATTTTGGCTGGTAGTTTCATCATACTTCAGTGTCAGGTTTGGTGTAGGAAGCTGCAGCTCCTTCATCACCTCTAAGATTATAAGACCGGCCTTAGTTTCAAGGGGTCCTATATTGGCGTGGCAGAAGGAATCCGTTATCGTTGCATCTATATGCTTTAAAAACAGCCTTATTGCAAGACGTGCCTCCTTCTCTTCCTTCACATAGGGCTCCAGCAGATAATCCAGATTCCCCAGATAAACAGGCATCGTCGTTATAGACGGCACATGCTTATACAGGATCAGCAGATTGTTGGTTGCCTCCCATATATTGGTTGCAGGAGTAAGCCCTAAAAACTCACATCCCTTCTGCATAAATAACTCGTAGTCTGGTACGATATATCTCGGTCTGTAGGGAGCATTCCCCTCAAAGAGGTCACACATAATCCCCATATCCCTGTACCTCTGTGTTTCCTCATCTATATTAAGTATATCTATAGTGCTTTCAGCCAGTCTTGCCAGCCCTACTACCTTCTGCTCCTGGGTAAGTCCACTGTCCCTTATTATATTCAGAGCCTGTTCCATCAAATCACCCCTAAAATTCTCTTTTTTAATGTGTTTATTATACCATCTCAGGCTTTTTTTTAGAAGAAAAAGGCCCCCTTCCAGGGATATTTTTTACTATTTTTATAAAGATATCTGCTCCTGACCCTCTCTCCCCCATCTAATGGTGTCTTTTTTTTTTATTTTATGCTATAATATGTGGTATTTTTAA
>CAYSGC010000096.1:5235-7744 GCA_964430145.1 uncultured Fusobacteriaceae bacterium
CCATCTAATGGTGTCTTTTTTTTTTATTTTATGCTATAATATGTGGTATTTTTAAACTCAGCTAAACTACCTGTAAGATGGTAGTTTACTTTATAGTGGATGCAATAGATGTTAAGGGCCCACCTGAAGCCCGCGCTATTTTTGATTTTTACAGGTAAAGCAGCAGTTTTATGATTTTGAGGTGATTTATGTTCCTACCAACTACAATAGAAGAAGTAAATAAGCTGGGATGGGATGCTCTGGACATCATCCTTGTCTCAGGGGATACCTATATAGACTCATCCTACAACGGCAGCGCTGTTATAGGAAAGTGGCTCGTTAAACATGGTTTCAGGGTAGGAATCATAGCTCAGCCCGATATAGATTCCAGTGAGGATATTACACGTCTTGGTTCTCCGGAACTCTTCTGGGGAGTCTCAGCAGGATGCGTGGATTCCATGGTGGCAAACTATACTGCTACCAAAAGAAGAAGAAGGTCCGATGATTTCACCCCTGGAGGGGAAAACAACAGGAGACCCGACAGGGCTGTCATAGCCTATACCAACCTCATCAAGAGGAACTTCAAGGATGAGAAGAAGCCCATAGTTATAGGTGGTATCGAGGCTAGCCTTAGAAGAACTGTTCACTATGATTTCTGGTCCAATAAGCTGAGAAAGGCGGTACTCTTCGATGCCAAGGCTGATATCCTCTCCTATGGAATGGGAGAGAGATCCATGCTGGAGCTGGCCCTTGCAATGAAGAGGCAGGAGGAGTGGAGAAACATCAGAGGCATCTCCTATATAGCCAAGGAACCCAGAAAGGGCTATGAACTCCTTCCCTCCTACACAGAGTGTGTAGAGAGCAAAGAAAAATTTGTAGAGGCCTTTGAAAAGTTCTACATCAACTGTGATCCAGTTACAGCCAAGGGACTGGTACAGCAGCAGGATACCCGTTACCTTATACAGAATCCCCCTAGTCTCACTCCCACCCAGGAGGAGATGGATGAGATCTATGGAATGGACTTTGAGAGGGAGGTTCATCCCTACTATCTCAAAGAGGGACCTGTTAAGGCTATGGAAACAATCCGTAACTCCATAACAACCCACAGGGGATGTTATGGAGAGTGTAATTTCTGTGCCATAGCTGTCCACCAAGGAAGAACCATCAGCCAGAGAAGCGAGGACTCCATAGTGAAAGAAGCTGAGCTTATCACAACTGGAGACAAGTTTAAGGGATATATCTCAGATGTGGGAGGTCCCACTGCCAATATGTACGGCATAGAGTGTCCCAAGAAGTTAAAGAGTGGAGCCTGCAGAGACAGAAGATGTATGTACCCCCATACCTGCAGTGCAATGAAGCCAAACCACAGCAAGCAGATCTCCCTCCTCAAGAGGCTTAACAACCTGGATGGAGTAAAGAAGATATTCATCGCTTCTGGTATCAGATATGACCTTATCATGAGTGACAATAAGTGCGGTAACCTCTACCTGGAAGAGCTCATCAAAAACCACATCTCCGGTCAGATGAAGGTCGCTCCCGAGCATACAGAGGACAAGATCCTTGGTCTTATGGGTAAGCAGGGAAAGGATGTACTGAAGTCATTTAAGGATAAGTTTTACACTATAAACGAAAGAATGGGGAAGAAGCAGTTTCTTACCTACTACCTCATTGCTGCCCATCCGGGATGCGGTGACAAGGAGATGGCAGACCTCAAGAAGTTTGCCAGCCAGGAGCTGAGACTGAACCCCGAGCAGGTACAGATCTTCACCCCCACCCCATCTACCTACTCCACTCTGATGTACTACACTGAAAGGGATCCCTTCACAGGGAAGAAGCTCTTCGTGGAAAAGGATATCAGCAGGAAGGAGAAGCAGAAGAATAAGCTTACCTCCAAGGAGGAGAGGAGATTTGGCAGAACTTCCATGGGAAGGTCAAATGGAAACTCCAAGAAAAAAGCGGAAAGCAGGGACGGAAACACTTCCAAGAGAAGGAGCGGTAAAAGCGCTAAACCAAGTACAAATAATAAAAATAGATCTAAGAAAAAATAAGGAGGTTTAACATTGAAACCAATAGTTGCTATAGTTGGAAGACCTAATGTAGGTAAATCTACTCTTTTTAACAAGCTTGTTGGAGATAGAGTTGCTATCGTTGATGACCAGCCAGGTGTTACAAGAGACAGATTATATAGAGAAACAGAGTGGTGTGGTACAGAGTTCGTACTAGTTGATACTGGAGGACTTGAGCCTAGAAATAACGACTTTATGATGACAAAGATAAAACAGCAGGCTGAGGTTGCCATGAACGAAGCAGATGTTATCATGTTCATAGTGGATGCCAAGGCTGGAGTTACAGCTCTAGATGAGGAGGTAGCTTACATCCTTAGAAAGAAGAATAAGCCGGTTATCCTTTGTGTAAACAAGGTAGATGACTTCCTGGCTCAGCAGGACGACCTATATGACTTCTGGTCATTAGGATTTGAGCACCTGATGCCAATCTCTGCAGAGCACAAATCAAACCTTGGAGATATGCT
>CAYSGC010000096.1:7844-9098 GCA_964430145.1 uncultured Fusobacteriaceae bacterium
CAGGACAAGAGAATCGCAGGTATCGCCTACGAGGAGAGAAAGCCTATTATAGTTGTTGTAAACAAGTGGGACGCTGTTGAAAAGGAAACTATGACCATGAAGCACATGACAGATGAGCTTTATGAGGAGCTTCCATTCCTTAGCTATGCTCCAATCGAGTTTGTTTCAGCTCTTACAGGACAGAGAACTCTTAGACTTCTTGAGCACGCTGACCTTGTATATGGTGAGTACACTAAGAGAATTTCAACTGGTCTTCTTAACGGAGTGATCAAGGAAGCTACTATCATGAATGCACCACCTACAAGAAAGGGTAGGCTTGTTAAGATCAACTACGCTACACAGGTGTCATCTGCACCGCCTAAGTTCGTAGTATTCTGTAACTACCCAGAGCTGGTACACTTCTCATACCTGAGATACCTTGAGAACAAGCTTAGAGAATCATTTGGATTCGAAGGTTGTCCTATAGATATCATGACCCAGACTAAAAACAGATAATAAAAAACCACCCTGAAACCAGGGTGGTTTTTTATTATCTATCTTTAACTTCCTAGGAAATAAGCTCCTTCACTACATTTCCCTCTGTATCCAGTATCTGTATATTCGAGTCGGGGTGGGACAATAAAAACCTCTCATAGATCTCCTCCGCCTGGGTGTAGTTCCCTGCTGGAGCCTTACCACACACCACTGCCATACCATCTTCGGTAATCTCGGATACCGCCCTCACAACGTGAGAAAACTTATAACTCATGTTAAATCCTCTTGCCCTTTTAATCTGTTCCTCAGAGTTTTGTTCGAATGTTGCTAAATCAGCCTGATTAAACCTTCTTCTTCCCAATATTATCTCCTCCTGATACCCAAGATTAAATACCCTTACTACAAAGATAGCCAAGTTTTCTCCTCTTGTCAATAACCAGACATTCGTAATTTTTAGAGAATGAACTTCCGAACACCTCCCCTTAACCCCCAAAAGATAAAATCTTCAATAAAAAATGGAGGGTTTCCCCTCCTTTAATGCCTCTTTTCAAGAACCATATATATCAGATGATTGGTGACATCTATCTTTGTCCCGTCCCCATACCTCCTCATATAGATATCCTCCAGCTCTCTAAGGCTTCCCTTTGTAAGGATCTGTCCGGTTCCCGTTGCACTGTTAGCCCCTATACTCTTTATCATCTTCAGAAAATCAAGTACACTTGGATAACTCTCCACCATATACTCCTCATCCGATGCCAGCAGAAGGAAGCTTTCCTCTAC
>CAYSGC010000096.1:9198-11021 GCA_964430145.1 uncultured Fusobacteriaceae bacterium
CTCTATGTCACTTAGGATATAGCTTATCCTCTCCTCCTCTCCCAGTTTTTCCCTTGCTTTCTCCAGCATGCTAGGAGATATATCCAGTAGGTCTACCCTGGAGTTGGGAAACCTCTTGAGCAGCTTCTCTGAAAATATACCTGTTCCGCATCCTACCTCAAGGATTCTGTAGCTCTCCTTGGATCCGTCCACAAATATCTCCATCTTATCTGCCATATGTTTTTGAATTATCGCCGCCTTGTCATAGGTACTTGCTCCCTTGGAGAAGTTACGGCTAACTCTATCCTTATCTATCATACTGGCTCTCCCTTCTAATTTTCCCACATCCTTCTTACATTTTCCATAAATGCAAAATCCTCAGCCTCACTTCTTCCTTTAACTGTTAGGTATCCTCCAACTAGCATTCCATTGGCACCGCACATAAAGGCACTTCCCATGAAGTCCTTTAGGATTCCCTCTCTTCCGGCCCCTATCTTTATTACCTTGTCCTTAAATATGATTCTGTAGATAGCTATAGTCTTCAGTATCTCATCCATTGCCAGATGCTCCCTCTCTCCGTGAGGAGTTCCTGGTATTGGGTTTAGGATATTTACCGGTACACCGTCTACATCCAGATCTTTAAGAGTAAATGCCATGGAGATCCTGTCCTCCCACGACTCACCCATACCGATAATCCCGCCGCTGCACACAGACATTCCAACCTTCTTGGCAGCCTTTATGGTGTCTATCCTTCCCTGGATATTGTGGGTAGTTGCCACTATCTCATTGTATGACTCCACAGATGTCTGCAGGTTGCTGTGAAACCTGGTTACTCCGGCTTCCTTTAACTCTGCCAGTTCCTCTTCATTTAAAAGGCCTATGGAGCAGCAAAGACTTACCTTGTTGTCTGTCTCCTTGGCTCTTTCTATAAACTTCTTTATATTGTCAAACTCCTGGCTTCCTTTTTTAATGCTTCTTCCGCTTGTTACTACCCCAAACTTAGAGCTTCCCAGCTCCTCAGCTCTGCTGTACTCATCTAAAAGTACCTGCTCCTTCTTTAGGTCATAGGTAGTTAAGCTTGTCTTATAGTGGGCCGACTGAGCACAAAACTTGCAGTCCTCCTCACACTGTCCCGACTTGGCATTTGATATGGTACATGTATGGATAGTATTTCCGCAATACTTCTCCCTTACCTCATTGGCCACTGCCATGAGCTCCATAAGCTTTGATCCCTTTAGCTTTGTTAATTCCAATGCCTCTTCCCTTGTTATCTCTCTATCTATGAGTTCTCTTAAATTCATAATATCCTCCATAAGATTTAAAAGCTAATTTAATTATAGCACATTAATGGAAATAATTTTTCTACTTAATTCTCTCCGACACTTCAGCCATTTCTTTAACAGCTCTTTTCTTCCCCTCTTTTATAGCTACCATATGATCTATTAACAAATCCTTTTAAGCATTTTATACTGTACTTTAGTTCACTACTCTGCCATCCATAAAAGAATAAACTATAGAATCATCTCCTCTCTAAAAATAAAAAAACTACCAAATAATGGCAGTCTTTGAATTTCATTATTGAGCTCTTCTTATTGCTGTCTTCAGTCTCGCCCTTATAGTAAAGTCAAATGCCCCCTTATCCTCTACCTGGATATTAGCATCGTTTATTTCCGCCTTTGCTAACTCCTCTCTGATGATAGCCTCTATACTTGATCCAAATTGCTCGTATACTGAAGATTCAATATTTAAAGTAAGTCCCTCTCCCGGGCTTACAATTATCATTAAATCATTTGATTCTACATTTCCCACTACAGCAGTTTTAGTAATTTTCATAGTTCCTCCCT
>CAYSGC010000097.1:0-10881 GCA_964430145.1 uncultured Fusobacteriaceae bacterium
TCAAAGGTGGTTATATTCCCCTCTAATATACCCCTTCTATATCTGTCTATTCCCTCTCTGATACCCTCTGTAAAACTAAAGTAATCTATATTTTTAGCCAGCTCCTTCATCTCAGGCAGTTTTATTACCTCATCTACCTTTGGAAGTTTCTTAAATAATTCTTTTTTCATCGCATCTACCCCACGTTAATTATTTTTTCGCCTCTTTCCTCAACCATGCCTACAATTGCAGATTTTATCTCGAGCTTATTCAGCTCCTCCAGGATCTCCCCTGCATACTTCTCCTCTATGGAAAACAGGAGTCCTCCCGATGTCTGCGGGTCAAACATTATCTCCTGCATCCAGAATGGTGTATCCCCCATATCCACATGCTTTTCCGCAAAAACTCTATTCTTCTGGCCCCCACCAGTGATATAGAACTCCTGAGCGTACTCCTTAGCTTCCTCTATATACGGAATAAGGTCCCTGTGAAGATCATAGGTTACACCGCTGGCATCTGCCATCTCATAGGCGTGTCCTAGGAAACCAAATCCTGTAATATCTGTGCAAGCTGACACTGGATAATTCTTTATAATATCCATTGCATACTTGTTTAAAGTTGTCATATTTGCAATCATCTCATCTATGGCTCTCTGGCTTGCTTCCCCTACTTTATAAGCCGTAGAGATGATACCGGTACCAATCGGCTTTGTCAGTATAAGGACATCTCCCTCCTTGGAACCATAGTTTTTCATAACCTTATCCGGGTGTACAAAACCTGTTACAGAGAGCCCGTATTTTATTCCATCGTCGTGTACTGTGTGACCTCCGCTGAGCACTGCTCCGGCTTCTGCTATCTTTTCAGCTCCCCCTCTCAGTATCTCACCTAGGATCTCTATATCCAGCTTTTCTGGAAAGCACACTATATTCATTGCAGTTTTTGGCTCTCCACCCATGGCATATACATCACTTAGGGAGTTGGCTGCTGCCACCTGTCCAAAGATATACGGATCCTCCACCATAGGCATAAAGAAGTCCAGGGTCTGGATAAGAGCCAGATCCTCTGAAACCTTGTAAACTGCTGCATCATCTGATTTTTCATAACCTACTATCAAGTTTTTATCTTCCACACTCGGAAGGTTAGAGAGTAGACCACTTAGAGCCTCCGGCCCTACTTTCCCCGCTCAGCCTCCAACTGAACAAGTATTTAAATTAATCTTTTTAATTTCACTATTCATTTTCCTCAATCTCCTCTCTAAATACTACTTTATTCTTATGTATATTAACTGCCTTCCGCCTCCTAACCCTAAGTCAAGGGGACAGTGGCAGTTTTAAGCGCCTCAGTCTATCCTATTAAAATATCTGCTATCTACCCAGAAACTTCCCCAGAAGTCCCTTCTTCTTCACAGGCTGGATAACTCCCTCCTCAGTTTCAACTCCCAGCTCCCTGGCTATTATCCTGGCTGTGGCCTCTGCCATCTCCCCAGTAAACCTCACACACTGCTCCATATGAACCTTTGATCCCAGCTTCATATCCTTTGTGAGTATTCTGCAGCAAAGAGTCTTGTTGTCCCTTCTGAAGATATCGTGTACCTCCCTGGAAAGCTCCATAGCCTTTTCTACCTCTTTTCCTTTGGCCTTCTGCCTGCCAAAGATGAGCCCCAGAGCCATCTGGGATCCTACAACTGCACCACAGGTACAACCTGCCTTTCCCATTCCAACTGGAAACCCCGATGCAAGAGCCACTACCTCATCTCCCACCTCAGGCTTAAACCTGTCCTTAAGGGTCTTTATTATGGACTCGGAACAGTAAAATTCACCGTTCTGATAGTAGTTTTCCGCTGTTTTTCTGATCTCTTTTATATTTATCTTCTCCACTATATCCACTCCCCAGATTTTAAGTGTAATATTATTTTACATTTTGTAGCATTCTACTATAAAATAATACCACTTAAAGGGCTAAAACTCAATAGTTAATAATTTCTCCAGCTATTTTCTTTCACCCTATTTTTGCCCCTTTATTATACCATACTTCCGTTGTATATTGTATTTATTTGGGGTATACTTCAACATAAGCCTATTACTTTATTACAGGGGGATTGCGATGTTTAAGGTAAAAAGATTTAAGGAACTCAGTGTAGATGAACTATATAAGATCCTGGCCCTTAGAGCAGAGGTATTCGTAGTGGAACAAAATTGTGTTTACAACGATATCGACGGAAAGGACCTTAAGTCAACTCACATGTGGATTCAGGAGAAGGGAAGGATAGTTGCCTATATAAGGTTAGTTGATAGGGGTGTCTCCTACAATGAAGCCTCCATAGGGAGGGTGGTTGTAGCTAAGGAGGAGAGAGGAAAAGGCCTAGCAAAGAAGATTGTTAAGGAGGGAATAAAGTACCTCACTGAAAGATCTGCAGAGAAGAAGATTACAATAGGGGCTCAGGAGTACCTGAAGACTTTCTACCAGAGCCTTGGCTTTGTAGAGATCTCCGATGTGTATGATGAGGACGGAATTCCCCACCTAGACATGCAGTACAACTGCGAGTTCTTTTAAGATAAAAAACTCCCTTGGACAGCATTTCCAGGGAGTTTTTTATAACTTTCCCATTACTTTCTTTTCTCATTTTTTTGATTTTCAGATCCGTCTCCACTGCTCTCTCACTGATCAAACTTTGTATAACATCCCTCTCGCTTTGCATCGCTGTATTTTTCCTGTTGTTCATCCTTAAATTCTTAATTTAATCTAAAAAAACTAATTAAAAACACATAGTTGACGCTAAAGGAACTTTTATTTCCTGTAGAATACTTAAATATTACCCTATTAACATCCAGGCAGGTGAAGAAATGAATAAGGTTAAAAACTACTTAAAGGAAAGCGGATACGATGCCTTTCTCTCCCCAGAGGACCTCTTTAAAATTCCACTTGAAAGGTTTCAGAACAAGAGTTCCTCTGAGATAAATGAAAATGGTGATTTTTACTTCATCATCCAGGGATCACTGGACGTCTTCTATCCCGATAAGGAAGGTAAGAACCATCTGTTAACAAGAGTCTACCCCCATGATTATCAGCTGGGAGGAATTCCAAAATACTTCAAAAAAAAATACCACAACCTCAATGACTATGTGGCGTCCTTCTCCAAGGAATCCGTCCTCTATGGCATCAACAGGGATAAGGTTGAGAAGCTTCTTAAAACTCCTGAGTTTCTTGAGTTTGTTTTCGAAAAATTCTTTAACTATTCCTCCCATGTTGTTCAGGAAAACTATTTTAAGAGTATCTTTACCCTGGAGGAGTATTTGGCCTACATCCTCTATAACCACTCCACAGGCAATGAATATACAGTAAGGAGCTATTCCCTCTTTGCAAACCTCCTGAAGTGCGACAGGACAAATCTCTACAGGGCTCTCTCGTCCCTTCAGGAACAAGGGGTCGTAAGAAAAGAAGGAAAAACTATTCATGTTATCTGTCAGGAGAAGCTGAGGTATACCTTTGAGGAGAAACTATAAAAGCAACCTGACGTTGCATCCTGATAATTACTTGGAGTCCTTATTGGTTCATTTGGTTTTTTTACTCTATACTTCCCTTAATAATAAAAAACCTCCCAGAAGTCCTATGGCTCCCAGGAGGTTTCTTCTATTCCTCTATCCCTTCTTCTTCATCCCTTCTCTGGTTCTTTTCCATTATTGCTCCAAAGACCTTGTATCCCAAGCAGAGAATGACAGATCCCACAAATAGACCAATTATTCCATAGCTTACCATACCGCCTATGGCTCCCAGGAGTATTACAAGCATGGGCACATCCACGCCCCTTCCCAGAAGCAGCGGCTTAAGTATATTATCCAGAAGCCCCACAACTATACACCACACAAGAAATATCACCGCCGGAGTTGTACTGCTCACTGAAAATACATAGGCTGCTATTGGAAGTAAAACTAAGGTCGGTGGAAGCTGCATAATTCCAAGGATAAGTATGAGGAGGGTCCAGAGACCCACAGCAGGCACTCCCATCACAAGCATACCTGCTCCTCCAAGAACTGCCTGTATTACAGCTATTCCCAGTACTCCCTGTACTACGCTTCTTATACTTCCAGCTGCAATCTTAGGAAAGTCATCCACATACTCTCCCACCAGGATAGCAAATATCTTCTCCGCTCCCCTTCCTGCAGCTTCGGCATTCATAAGAAACACCCCGGCCACTATCACCGAGATTATAAACTGAATGATCGTAACGCCAAAGCCTGCTATGGTTGCAAGAACCCTTGGAGCCATCTCCTTCAACTGAGGTCTGACCCTTGCAAGGACCTCCTCTATATTTGTTGCTGCAAGCTTCCAGGTATCATGGATCTGCTGTCCCACTATTGGTAGGGATGCAACCTCCTCCTTGGGAGGGTTTATCTTCAGTGTCCCCTCCTCCAGAGTCTTGGCTACCCCCTGAAGGCTGTCTACAGTTGCATTCATAAATAATACTGTTGGAACTACAAGTATTGCAATCCCCGCAAGGGTTATAAGGGTTGCAGAGACCTTCTTTCTCCCCTTTAAAAGCTTTGACAGCTTCTCATGGACGGGATATATCCCCACAGCTATAATTATTCCCCAGACAACTGTAACTATCAGGGGCTTTAATATGGAGTAGCACCAGATCACCAGTAAACTTATAAAACCAATCCTTATTGCTACATCTACCGATTTATAGATGTGCTCATTACTACCGCTTCTTCCATTCATAGGGCCACCTCACTTCTTGATCTCTCTAATAATAAATATATCAACTCTTTTTGGGTATTCCTTCTCAGCTTCCTATTAAAGTTTCCTTCGGTGATCCCTTATACCATTCATCACAACCGCTCTCTCCCTTCCATCTATCTCAAAGTGATCGAGCATCTCCTCCACTTTCCTCTCAGAGGTGAGGTTCATATTCTCAAATATAACTATAAATCCCTCTGTATCCCCCTGCCACTTGGAAAAGGCCACTGCTTCAGGATTTATCTCAGAATAGCTTTTAAAGAACTCCCTGTTTCCCTCCACTACCTGTCCCTTCTTCTGGAGATCCTCTATATCCTCTTCCTCTATATGTTCATAGGCGTTTGAATAGATTACCACCGTCCCGCTTTTTTCATCTATCAAAAACACGCCGTTATTAGATCTTTCCACTGAGTACCCCTCTGCTATCTCATCATCCTTCAAGTTAAAAGCAGCAAAAGCAATAGCTGAAATCAGAAAAAACAATCCCATAATCTTTTTTAACATAGAGCCTCCATATCAATTAAAAGAAGTTATTAGATCCTCCGGCCTTTCTAAACTTTTTAGGTCTACATCTCCTGAATCTGAAGAACCTCAGCTGAGTTTACCTTATTTTCATTTCCTGCCGCATCCTCATACTCATAGAAACCAGTCTTCTTGTTGTAATCAACCTCATCCCTCGTTTCTATAACAGTGTCATCCTTAAGGACTATCCTCTGAGGAGTTGAACAACCAACAAGCGCTATCGCTACCACCATAGATAAAACTAATCTCTTTAACTTCATAACCTACCTCCTGTTTTCATATTACAAATACATTATATTTTATTCTTTATTTAAAAACTGTTGCGCAAACTACATTTTTATGGAGGGATTTCCTATAAAATAGATTCTGAAACCCATAAACTTTGCTTTTCTTCCCTTTTGAAAAAGGAAAAATAAATAAATAGGGTAATTAAGTAGTATGAATACTAGAATATACGGAGGTAATTATGAATAAGAAAATTCTTGCTTTAGGAATAGGAGCGCTCCTTTCAGCAGGAGCCTATGCCCAGGACTTTAATGCAACTCTAGGTCTGGGGGTAGCAGCTGTAACAAGTCCCTATCAGGGGGTAGGTACAGTGGGGTCTCCTCTTCCATTTATTAACCTGACATATGGTGATTTCTACCTTAAGACAGGAGATGTAAACTACAGCCTCCTTTCCATAGGGTATAATTTTTGGAAGGATGACACCTGGACTCTAAGCGCATATGTAAATCCCCTAGGTGGATTTGATGTGGACAGATCTGAGATGGATGACGGTTATAACGACTTAGATAGAAGAGAGTATCAGTTTGAGGGAGGACTAAAAGCTGTAGCTAAAACCGGTTGGCACGATATGAGAGTGCAGTTCCACGGTACCTACGGAGAGGAGGGAGGACACCTGGGGACAGCTGTTTTCAGACCATTCGAAGTTAATGATAAGCTTACCCTTACTCCAAGAGTCAGCCTTACATACTTTGAAAGCGACTATGTGGACTACTACTTTGGTGTAAGCCAGAGTGAGGCTAACAGAAACAGTAAGATCGATAAGAAGTACAGTCCAGACGGGGCATACTCAGTTGCCTTTGATCTGGGGGCAAGCTATGCTTTAAGGGACCACATAACCCTTACTGGATTTGCAGGGGTAGAGAAGCTCTCCAGCGAGATCGATGACTCACCGATTGTAGAGGAAGATGTTCTCTACAGAGTAGGTGCAGGATTCGCCTACAAATTCTAAGAGGTATTTTAAACCGGGATGTGATCCCGGTTTTTTATTTTCACCTATTTATCCCTCTATAAAAGATCCATCTACATTCCTCAAAACCTCTACATTCCATAGCAATAAAAATTAGCGTAGCGCTCCATCCCTTCTAACCTTATTTAATAATTCTAATGGGATCAACCTAAATAATTCTATATTTTTCTTGCCAATAAAAAAGAGAGGGATAAAACCCTCTCCTTATTATCATCTATTTCTTTCTAAATAGTGTTATCTCGATTCTTCTGTTCTTCATTCTTCCCTCAGCATCTGTATTCGAGTATCTAGGCTTGGTCTGACCCTTACCTTCAGTCTCTATTCTTGCTTCATCTATTCCCTTATCCACAAGATATGCTTCAGCACTCTCTGCTCTCTTCTTAGACAGGCTCATATTGTACTCTGCAGTACCAGTAGTATCTGTATGACCCTCTATCCTTATCTTCCCTTGAGGATATTCCATAAGTGCCTCTGCTAAAGTATCTAGCATCTCCTTAAACTCAGGCTTTATCTCAGCTGAGTTAAGATCAAAGGTAACTGCATTTGGCATGATAAGAGTAGGAACACCATTTTCAACTACAATCTCTATTCCGCTCTTACTGAATACAGATTCAGGATTC
This sequence comes from uncultured Fusobacteriaceae bacterium, assembly GCA_964430145.1. GTDB lineage: Bacteria > Fusobacteriota > Fusobacteriia > Fusobacteriales > Fusobacteriaceae > Propionigenium. The sequence continues at coordinate 7,114 of CAYSGC010000097.1, forward strand.
ATGAAGGTATTTATAGCCTGAGCTTTTCTCTCAGCCTCATACACCTTATCCTCAGCTGAAGCCATCATAGCTTTAGTATCAGCTAGAGCATCCATATTCTCAGTATTCATTGCCTCTACAGCAGTTAATCTGTTATCTAAGTCGTCCATCTTTGCCTTGTCTGCAGAGCTACAAGCTGTCAAAAGGGCTAGGACCGATAATGCTATTAACGTTTTCTTCATTATTATCCCTCCCTATTGTGTCATAGCCTCTTTTATTTGTTCCATAGATGCATCTAAATTGTCCAGTCTTTGGTTAAGACCTGCAGCTTCCGATTTAAGCTCCATAACTTCCTGGTTGGTAGTATTTACAGTTTGCTCTACTGAAGCTACTCTTTCCTCTAGGGTAGTCATCGGATCCTCTTTAGGTTCAGAAGATGAGCAACCTACTAATACAAGTGCTGCAGCTAATGCCATTAACTTTTTCATAAATAAACCTCCTTATATTATATGACAGTATCTTGTCTGAGTCATATAAGAGTATTCTTTTAAAAATAGGGGTTTCCTTTTTATAAGGCTAAAAAATTGGCTTATTTTTTAATTTTTTTTGTTTTTTCATGAAAATAATTTAATATTATTAAATTATAGGTCCTTTTATTGTGAAGGTCAAAGGAATATCGGCTTCCAGCTCTCCATCTACTCCCCTTATCCTTCCTGCAAAGCTCCCCTCCACAACAAACCCAAGACTTTTATAGAACTCTATTGCTCCCCTATTGCTCTCACGGGCTATGAGCTCCACCCTCAGAATATCCTTCATCTCACTCTTTACTCTTTTTATATACTCTGCAAAGAGCCTTCTTCCAAGGCCCCTCCCCTGAAACTCAGGATCTATGCAGATGGTCAGGTCTGAAAGTATGTGATCAAAGACCCTGAGTCCAGGTCTGTAAGCATGGAGTTCCCCCACTATCCTTCCATCTATATCCACCACAAGAGATAGCCCCCTCTCTATTGAGCTCCTTACAAAACCCTCTATATAATCCTTAGTTATCTCATCCTCATATCTTGCTAAACCCCCGGGAATCCTCGCTACTCTTTTATAAAGAGTGTATATCCCCTCTACATCCTCTGCTCTTGTTTTTCTGATCATCCTCTCCCCCTAAACTGCTACTCCTCTAAACCTATCTCAACTGTTTCCTGTGTTTTACTGGAACTCTTCACCTGGAAGAACTCCCACTTCTTCACAAGCCATATAAACCATCCTACCAGAATAACCCCCTTGAAGGTTGCTGTAACACTTATACTCCACCACACGCCGCTTAACCCCAGAATAGATTCTGCCGAAAAGATTAAAGCCAGGGGAATCCTTGCTGCATTTAGGGCTATACTTACAACAGATGGAGGAGTGGTCTTACCCAGACCATTGAATGCCCCCGCTGTGAGAATCTCCATACACATAAACCACTGGGAGAAGCTGAGGATCTTGAGGTAGTCTACCCCCATCCTTATACTCTCCTCCTCTGGTATAAATATAGCAAAGATGGGCTCCGCCCCGAAGTAGAGGAGAAGGGTTGTTGCTACTCCTACTACACTCATTATAAGCACCGAAATCTTATACCCCTTCTTTATCCTCTCAGGCTGCTCTGCACCGTAGTTTTGTCCCACAAAGGTAGCAAGGGCTGCCTGGAATCCAAGAGCAGTCATCCAGGAAAGGGACTCTATCTGTGATCCTACCTTCTGAACTGCAATGGGTACAGGTCCCCAGCTGGCTATTATTCTGGCAATCCCCATGGAAAATCCTGTGAACATCCCAGAGTGAAGTGCCACAGGGAACCCAAGTTTAAAGAGCTCCCCCAGTACATACTTTTCCGGAAGCACTCTCATCCTAAGGTTGTTTACAACTCCTCTTCCCCTTCCTATATAGATAATGAAGGAGAGGGTTACCATAACCTGAGCCATTACAGTGGCCATAGCTGCCCCGGCTACACCCATTGCCGGAACTGGTCCCCACCCGAAGATAAGGAGGGGATCCAAGATCATATTGGCAACAAGACCTATGGTATTCATGAGAAATGGGGTCTTACTGTCTCCATAACCATTGAATATCCCCGTTAACACCGGATTGGTAAAGTTAAATATCATTCCCAGGGCTATGATAACCAGGTAGGACTCCGCCATCTGGACAACTCCCTGATCCCCCAGGTTAAAGAACCCTATGAGGGCTTCCCTTCCCATATATATAGCTGCTCCATAGAGAACAGCCATAAGCAGGTTCAGCTGAATGGCATTTCTGGCATAATCCCTGGCCCTCCTCATATTCTTTGCCCCTACACTCTGAGCTACCCTGACCTCTGCTCCCACCTTGGAAATGAGGATGAAGGCAAAACTCATCCAAAGGTAGAAACCTGCACTTCCCACTGCTGCAACAGCTCTGCTTCCTACTCTTCCTATCCATATCATATCCACCAGATTGTAGGCCATCTGAAGGAAGGAGGTTCCCATTACAGGAAGGGCCATCTTATAGAGCCCTCTGCTGATACTCCCCCTTGTCATATCTATCTTTGCACCCATTATTCTCTCCTTTGATCTCTTTATCAGGAAAGAATAGCACATTTTTATACCTTTTTCCAGAAAAACTCACTAAAATAAAGGGAAAACGGGAGTAGATCAGTCAATAATCTATTAACAAAAGTTAATTAATATGTTAGAATACACTTCGGAAACTCTTATCGAGAGAAGGTGGAGGGAAATGGCCCTGTGAAACCCGGCAACCCCTGTTTTAGGAAGGTGCTAAGTCCAGCGTTAATCGCAGAGATGAGGGAGGAGATGTAAGATCTAGGTTTACATACCTCTTGCTATTCATATAGTGGGAGGTTTTTTTATGAACGTAACTAAATTAAAATAGGAGGATAAAGATGAAATTATCAACTAAAAGTGTAGTAGCAATCGGAATAGGAGCAGCACTCTATGGTACTCTTTCAGCTGTGGCAATTCCAGTTGGTCCAAACACTTCATTCAGGCTGGCTGTGGCTCTGCTCACTATTTTTGGGGCTATGTTTGGTCCCCTTGTGGGATTCCTTGTGGGATTTATAGGACATGCTCTGAATGATCTTATTATGTGGGGGAGTGTATGGTGGAGCTGGGTATTTCTTTCAGCTATGATAGGTCTTTTTGGAGGATTTATCACATTTGATTCTACCTTCAGTGTAGATGAGGGAAGGATCGAGAAGAAGCACCTTGTAAAGATGTACTTCTACTCTGTAATGGGTATGATAGCTGCAGGAGCTGTGGCCTATGTGGGAGATGTATTCTTCTACGGAGAGCCTGGGGATAAAGTATGGCTTCAGATCATTCTGGCTACCATTACAAACTTCGGAGTTACTTCCCTTGTGGGAATACCTGTAGTTTCCTCTATAGCTAAAAGAAAGCAAAAACACAACAACCTGGAAGTGGAGTAAACGATGTCTGACATGATAACCTTTGAAAACTTTACATTTAAATACAGCAGCCTCTCAAAGCCCACCCTTAAAAATATCAACCTTGTGATAAAGAGGGGAGAGAAGGTACTTATTGCAGGTCCCAGCGGAAGCGGTAAATCCACCCTGGGACACTGTTTAAACGGACTTATCCCCTCTGCTTACAAGGGGAGTATAGAGGGTAAGCTCACAGTGGACGGGGTAGAGCCCCATACTAAGAGTATATTTGATCTCAGCTCCCATGTGGGAACTGTTCTTCAGGATCAGGACGGACAGTTTGTGGGACTTACTGTGGGAGAGGACGTAGCCTTCATCGA